>CAMJMR010000001.1 GCA_946407095.1 uncultured Selenomonadales bacterium
TAAGTAAGAAGTTAAAGCCGCACGGCTGGCAAGTATTGCCAAAACGGTGGATAGTAGAACGAACGTTTTCTTGGCTTAATCACTCTCGGCGACTCAGCAAAGACTACGAGCTGACGGTTGCTTCTGCCGAGACCTTGATTAAGATTTCTCATATTCACACTTTGCTTAAACGTTTATGAACACTTGTTCTAAGATTAACCGAATCGAAGGGACGCGCCCGCCGCCACGACAGTTGACTTTGAGCCCTTTTGCTTAACGAACGAAAGGGCAACCACTCACCACGTTAAATAGGTGTACGCGCTGAAAATCGTCAGCAAGACGACTTCGGCAAGCAACACGGGCTTCAACGTCGCAAGCAAGTCCGCCTTGAAGTAGTCAATCGTCACAATCAGGCAAACGTGAGTCGGCGTCAACATTTGCCCTGCCACGCCGAACGCCATAGCCACGCCCGCCAAATTCAAATCGCCCGTGCCCATCGCCGCCACTATCGGCATGACTATCGCCACGTGCCCTTGACTCATGCCGGTCAAAATGCCGATTATCAGCGACACGCAAGCGATTATCACGGGGACGGGCAACGGCGACGCTTGGAAGGCGGCAACTATCTCGTTCAAAACTTCCGTCACGCTAAGCAGTTGGATAAAGTACAGGATACAGCAAATGTTGAGCGTCATCTTCCAATCGAATGCGCCGAGGAAAATTTCTTTGACGCCGACGCCGCGACCGACTGCCGCCAATACGAAAACCCATGCCGCCACGACCAGCCCCGTTGCCGCCGACGCGTTGAGCCCGCCGAACACCACGACCATAAACACCGACGCCACGGGCAACAATGCCAATATCAAACCGTTGCGCTCGTGACGAATCTCCGCCGCCGTTTCAGAAACTTTCTGCGCGGCGGGTATTTTTATCGGGCGAATCAGAATCATCCAGCCGACCGCGATTGCCAAAATCGTCACCCAGCACAAGTGGCTTATAAACTCGCCGAACGTGACCTCCGCGATTGAACAAGCCATAATCATGCCGGGAATTATCGGGCTCGAAAACTCAAACAGATGCCGGAACCAAAAATTAATCGCCGCCTTGTGCTCTGGCGGCAATTTTAAATTCTCGCTCAACTCCTGGACAATCGGCGCGGAAAAGCGTGCTCCGCCGACGCTCGGCAGCAAACCCAAAAACGCGGGCATCGCCGCCAATAAAATCTTCACGTCCGAACACAGCCGCCGCAACGCTTTAACCATATCGGTCAGCGCGCCGCTCAAGCGCAATTCTATTTCCAGACACATCACGAAATACAGCGCGAAGATTATGTCGTAGGTGCGCGGCAACGTGAACGTTTCGTAGGCGGCTTGAAGCAAAGAAATTGGGCTCGCTGAACGCAGAGCCCAGATAAAAAGTCCGCTCGCCAACATGCAAACGCCGATTTGAATTTTGAAGCGCAACAGCACGATTATTATCAAAAGTGCCGTCGTCAAAAGCAAAAAGATATTCAAGCAAAAACTTCCTTACTCGCCCAGGTTGCCGATAAGCGACAAGACGTCCATGGGATTTTGATTCGCCTGCGCCAACATCGCCTGCGACGCTTGGCTTAAGACGTTGTATTTCAAGTAGCCCGCCATTTCGGTAGCCATATCGGCATCGCGAATCACGGACTCGGCGGCTTGGTCGTCGGTGTATTCCGTCCGCAAATTCGTGGCCGTGCGCTCAAGGCGTGCGATAGCCGCGCCGATATCGCTTTGCTGGTCGAGGACTTTGGTCAAGACGTTGTCGAGGACGTTAATGGTAGCGTTGGCGTCCTCCTTCGTCGAAACGCTGATGATTGTGCCGTCCGAGCCCCGCAAGCCCAGAGCTTTGGTGCGCATGTCCGTCAAGGCGAATTTCGTTGCGAAGTTTGCATCCGCGCCGACTTGGAAGGACAAAGCCTGGTCGCCCGTTTGAGTTTCGCCGCGCTTGAGAAGTTTGAATTCTAGAGCGGCGTTGGCAGATTTTTTGACGTTGCCCTCCGAATCCATAATGCTGATTGAGTAGCCGCTAATTTCACTTGTCCTGCCGTCGGCTGAACGTATCGCCAAACTTGCGTTATCGTTCGGCGGGTAAAGTATTCTGCCGAACTTGTCGGTATCCACGATGTCGCCTTTGAAGACGTAGTAGCCGGGCTTTTGGCTTGAGCTTACCTCACTAAGCGGAATACTTTCGCCGAAGTTCATGCTTCCCTCTTCGGATACGGAGCCGTTTCCTTCGTCGTCGTCCTCGTCGTCGTTGCCAAAAGTCATCAAGTCGCCTATTTTTTTATCGCCGACGGTACCTTGAATGAGCTTTGTTTTGCCGTCGAAAACCCAAGACACCGTGTACTTGTCGTCGGATTGAATTTCCAATGAATCGCCGCTTTTGCTTTTCAATGCCGTGAGCGCAGTTTCCGTAGTGACGTCTGCTGCCAGTTTGTCGTTGAAAACAACCGTATTCGTTTCGTAAAAGGCATTGTTGTGCGTGCCGTCAATCAGATATTTGTTGTTGAAGGTGATAAGGGCGTCTTCGTCAATCTGGTCGACGAGCTGGTCGAATTCCTTTTGAATCATGCGGCGGTCTTCGTCAGAGTTTGAATCGTTGGCGGCTTCAATCGCTTTTTCCTTGAGTGTGCGGAGCGCGTCGATAATCTTTGCCACGGCACCTTCGGCGGTTTTCATCATGTTGGAGCCGTTTTGGGTATTGGAATGAGCCTGTTCGAGCGCGCGAATCTTTACGCGCATTTTTTCCGAAATGGCATAGGCTGCGGCGTCGTCCTGCGCGTCGCGAACCTTCATGCCCGACGAAACTTTCATCAGGTGCTTGTGCGCCAGAGCTTGATTCTTGCCCATCAGATTTAGCGTCCGCGTTGCATCCATGTTGGTTTTCAATACCATAGACATTTGTAATTCCTCCTTGAACTGTCGTCCGTGACTTACTGCGATTCTTTTGGAATATTGTATCAAAAAAATTTAGCGCGTCAATGAAAAAAGACGCCGACTTTTTGTCGACGCCCATAAATTTTTATCGTGCTGAATCAATCTTGTTTATCAAGCAGTTCAAGCTTGCCGCTCCTGGGGTGGAACATCAGCCCGTGAACTTTAACGTCTTTCGGGATAAGCGGGTTGTCGCGCAGTTGCTTGACGACCTTGAGGACGTTTTCTTCGGGCTTTTGGAAGCTGTCAGTCCATTCGACGAGTTCCTTTTCAACCATCTTAATTGCGTCGGGCGAAATGCCGCGCTCCAACATGCCCGTCGTCAAGCTTTTGGAAGTCGTCTTAGCCATGCCGCATTCGTGGTGGCCGATAATCGCCACTTCTTGAACGCCCAATTCGTAAATGCAAACCAACAAGCTCCGAACCGTCGTGTCGAAGACGCCGTTCAAGCAGTTGCCGACCGTCTTGATAATCTTCGCGTCGCCGCGCTTAATGCCCAGGGCAGGCTCAAGGAAATTGACGAGGCGCGTGTCCATGCAGGTGACGATTGCCAAATGTTTCTTCGGCAGCTTGCTGTCGTGATGGTCTTCGTGCTCGTAGGCTTTGTACTCTTCCGGCAGATTTGCGCAGAACTTTTCGTTCGTCTGAAGCATTTCATCAATTACCGACATTCAATTACCTCCCCAAAAATTTTCGGCGTCATTTACGAATCAATTTTTTTCAAAGTCAACGTGACCAAGTTTGCGAATGAGAAAAAGCCCGTCCAGTTCCTCAACCTTTTCCTCAACGTCGAAATCGACATCGTCTTCGTAGTATTGGAAAAGGTCTTCGCTGGTCTTCGTCTCAATGTAAAGATAACGGTCGTCGTCCTCGTCCGTCGCCAAGCCGTAGCTGACAATTTCCGCCGCGTTGATGCGGTCTTCGCCGAGCTTGATAAAGCATTGCAAATTTTCCATTCCCTTCGCTCCTTTCCGCCGTGATTGTATATCCTTTCCGCGCCGCTGTCAAAACTTTTGTTTACAATCTGCGCGGGTCGCTTTAAAAGCGACGGAACAGCTAGCGCGCCGTGCCACTCATAATTTAAATCTTATCGCCGCGCTTATACGCAATGCATGCGCATTTCTAGCTTCATAATTTTACCAACAGCCACTGAAAAAATAATGCTCTGCCTTTGAACTTGCGGCGGAGGATTTTTTTTGCTATCATAAATGAAAATGTTTTGGGAGTGATATTTATCCTAAACTTGGCGAGAATACCCCCGCTTGCGGGGGATGAATCGCCGCTTGGCTTTGTAAACTGTAACAGATATATTTTCAATTGTGGAGGACTGCCACGTTAAAAAAGTGTATGCACGCATTCGTGCTTTGAACTAGCCTTTGAGAATAAGGACGCAAGTCAAACTTCTCATGAATCCCCCACCTCTTTAGGCGGGGGAGGTTCAACAATGCCACACAAGCCTTTCTCAGTAGGGAAGGTTAAGTATTTTGACGTTTGTCAGAGGAGGTATAGCATGAACAGATTTTTTTCAGGCAAGGCACTTTGTGCGTTCCTGGCAGGAGTGCTGATTACGCTCTTTGCATCAGGCGCAAGTGCAGTTTCTGCCAAGTCGAAGTTTTCGCAGGAAGAGCTGGCATACATGCCCGCCGTACAGCTCATAGAGCTGTTCAAAAAAGGCGAAACAACGCCTAGCGAAGTTTTGGAAGCACAGATTAGCCGTGTAAAGAAGTACAATGGCGAATACAACGTATCGCGCCGGGACTTGTTAAATGAGCTGGACACGTTCAACGCCGGCAAGGTCAATGCCATCACCTTCGACAACTTTGACGAGGCTAGGAAGCTGGCAAAGGAGGCCGATGAACGTTACCGGAAAGGCACTGCGCGCAGGCTTGAAGGGATTACCGTCGGCATCAAGGACGAGAATGAAGTCAAGGGCTGGCGCGTCGACTGCGCCTCCCTTATTCTGAAGGATACCGAGCCGAGCACCGCTGACGGCGCCATGATTCAGAAACTCCGCAAAGAGGGCGCGATATTTGTCTTCCAGACGACGGTACCCGAGCAGTACCTCAGCCCCATGACATGGTCACGCCTCTACGGCGTCAGCCGCAATCCGTGGAACCTCTACTATGGCACAGGCGGGTCGTCCGGCGGGTCGGGCGCGGCGCTGGCCGCGGGCTTCTGCACGCTGGCCACCGGCTCCGACATGGGCGGCTCCATCCGCATTCCCTCTTCCATGAACGGGCTGTACGGTTTCAAGCCGCCGTTCGGCCGCGTCGCCACGTCGGACAACACCTACGAAACCTTGGGACCGATGGCCCGCACTTTTGCCGACATGGCGCTCATGCAGGACGTCATTGCCGGTCCCAGCCCGGAGGTTCATTCCACGATCAGACCCAAGCTGGACTATCCCCAGGAATACGCTCCGATTCGGGGGCAGAAGGTCGCCGTCGCCTACTGCAAAAACTGGCTTCAGGGTGGTCTGAGCCAAGAATCCGACCATGCCATGGACACCACAGTCGCAGCACTGAAGAAGGCCGGAGCGCAGGTTGAACTGATAGAGCTCGACTTCAACGCCGAAAGCTTCATGCCGACCTACTTCAAGGGGCTCATGTCGACAAGCATGTACGCCATTTTCGACGGTTTGGAGCAGCATCGCGACAAGTTCAGCTCATACGTGAAGAACCTGGAGACGTATGCAGGCAAGCTGACCCCGCAGGATCAGGTTAACGTAGAAATGATGCTGGCGAAGCTGCACTGGGACGTCCAGCAGAAGGTCTTCGAGAAGGGCTGCATCGCCCTGGTCATGCCCACGCTGGCAACGCCGCATTTTCCCGCCGATCTTGACGCGACGCCTGATAAAGCGGCCCAGGTGCAAGGGAAAAACTATTCCAGCACCAACCTTATGCTGACACCGATTTGGAATCTTGCCAGCAGATATCCGGTTGTGGATATGCCGGTCGAGCTTTCCGGCAAAAACGTTCCCGTGGGTGTGCAGATTGTCAGCAACACCTATGATGATTTGAATGCCTTCCGTGTGGCATACGCCCTGTCAAAAGTCATTGCTCCTCTCTATCAGGACGAGCGTTTCCCGGATTTCAGGAATGAAAAATAGTATTTGGTGTTACCCAATGCGGCTGTGAGGTTCATCGCCGTCAACAACGGCGTGGGCAGCGACAACCAAGGCGAGAATAGAGCAAAGAAAATCAGTTGCGAAGTCTGAACCGGACTAAAAAATTAATCCTCTGCCTTTGAACTTGCGGCGGAGGATTTTTTTTGCTATCATGAATGAAAATTTTAGGAGAGGTGACGTAAATGGACAGTAAGGTTTTATTCAACGTTCAATACGGGCTCTTCGTACTGAGCGCGAACGACGGCACCAAGGACAACGCTTGCATAATCAACACCGTGACGCAAGTGACTGCCGCGCCCATTACCAAGGACAGAATTTCAATCGCCGTCAACAAAAAAAATTTCACGCACGACATCATCGCCAAGACGAAAAAGTTCACCGTGTCGATAATTTCCGAAGCGGCGACGTTCGATTTGTTTAAGCACTTCGGCTTCCAAAGCGGCAAGGACGTCGACAAGTTCGCAACCTTCGACAAAGTTCAACGCACAGCCAACGGCACGCTTGCCATAACCGAGGGCACCAACTCCTACATAAGCGCGAACGTCATTCAGCAAGTCGAATTGGATTCGCATTCGATTTTCATCGCCGAGGTCGTCGACATGGAAAAACTTTCCGACGTCCCTTCGACGACGTACAATTTCTACCAAGCGCACATCAAGCCCAAGCCTGCCGTCAAAGCCGAAGCGGGCAAAGTCAAATGGGTTTGCAAGATTTGCGGCTACGTCCACGAAGGCAACGAGCCTCCCGAATTCTGTCCGCTGTGCAAGCATCCTTCCACCGACTTTGAAAAGGTCGTAGAGGCCGCCGCGCCCGCGCAGGGCAAAAACAAATACGCTGGCACCAAGACCGAGAAAAATCTTTGGGAGGCGTTCGCGGGCGAAAGTCAAGCGCGCAACAAATACACCTACTACGCCTCCGTCGCCAAGAAAAACGGTTGCGAGCAAATTGCCGCGCTGTTCCTAAAGACCGCCGAGAACGAAAAGGAACACGCCAAGCTTTGGTTCAAGGCGTTGGGCGAACTGGGCACGCTGGAAGAAAATCTTTTGCACGCCGCCGACGGTGAAAATTTCGAGTGGACGGACATGTATCCGCGTATGGCGCGCGAGGCTGACGAGGAGGGCTTCCACGAACTTGCCGAGCAATTCAGAGGCGTCGCCGCAATCGAAAAGCACCACGAGGAACGCTATCGCAAACTGCTGAAGAACGTCGAGGCGCAGGAAGTCTTCAAGAAGGCGGGCGTCACCGTTTGGGAATGCAGGAATTGCGGTCACATCGTCGTTGGCACCAAGGCTCCCGACCTTTGCCCCGTTTGCCTCCACCCGCAAGCTTTCTTTGAAGTGAACGCCGAAAATTACTAATCGCTTACCATAAAAAAAATTTCCCCCGTCGACAAATCGGCGGGGATTTTTTTATGCGGCAAAGATTTTATTCGGCTTCAGCGAGGCGCAAAATTTTTTCTGCGACCTGTTCAATCGTTAAGGCCGTCGAATCCAAAAGCACGGCGTCCTCCGCTTGAGCGAGCGGCGCAATTTCGCGTTCGCTGTCCTGCTTGTCGCGGAGGGAAATTTCTTTGACGACCTGCGCGAAGTCCGACGCCAAACCTTTCGCTTCGAGTTCCGCCAATCGCCGCCGAGCCCGCTCTTCCACCGTTGCCGTCAAGAAAATTTTCAAATCGGCATTCGGCAAAACTTGCGTCCCGATATCGCGCCCGTCCATTATCACTTTGCCTTTAGCAGCCATTTTGCGCTGAAGTTCCGTCAATCTTTCGCGAACATAGCCGACGGTAGCCACATCCGAGGCTCCGCGACTGACTTCGGGCGTCCTGATTTCCTTGGTGACTTCGCGCCCGTCAAGGAAGACCCGCGCCGCTTCGTCGAGCTTGATGTCTATATTGTTCACGAGCTGTCGGCTTAGTGGCTGTCCGCTTTGCAAAACCTTCAAGGCAACCGCGCGATACATTGCGCCGGTATCGATGTAGGTGTAGCCGAGGCGCGCCGCCACGATTTTGGAAACGGTGCTTTTGCCCGCGCCCGCAGGGCCGTCCACCGCGATGATTTTTTTCATATCACATTCCTCCATTCCGGCATTCAATTCTAGCCCTTTGTCGCTTTTCCCTTGTCCCCCGACCGTGATATAATCGGCGCAAATATTTTTGTGAGGCAAAAGTTTTATGTTTAAGTTCAATATACCGACACTGAAATTGGCAACAATCTGCGCGGCGGGGATAATGGTGAACTTGGCGGGCTCCGCAGCGGTTAAGTTTTTTGGTTTGCCGATTTACCTTGATACGTTGGGCACGGTTTTGGTTGCGGCGGTCGGCGGCTACGTCCCCGGCATTGCGGTCGGCTTCTTCACGAATCTTTTCGGTTCGGGCTTTGAAATCAACGAAATGTATTTCGGGCTGGTGAGCATCCTTCTTGCAATGGCGGTCGCGTTCTTTTCGGAGCGAGGCTACTACAAAAAATTTTCCACGACTTTGATGACTTTGCCGCTCATCGTGCTTATGACGAGTTTCTTCGGCATGATTATCGAAGAGCTGATAGCACCGATGAATGCGTTCTATTCGGTCGACAGAGTGCAGGAACATTTCTTGAACGATTTTTTCGTAGAGTTGCCCGACAAGTCGGCGGCGATTTTGGCGATGTTCTTCCTGCTGAAAATCATTCCGCCCGAATTGACAGACCAATTCAAGCGGCTCGGCAAGAAACAGGCTCCTTTGACGCCCGAAATGAATTCGGCAATAAAATCGCAACGGAAATTCGTCACGTCGCTCAAAACCAAAATGGTTTTCAACCTGCTGTCAATCACGCTTTTTGTCGCGGTGTTCATTTCGGGGATAAGCTACAAGATTTATAAAGAGTCGGCGGTAGACGAGCACATAAGGATAGCCGACGGAATAATTTCAATGGTCGTGGCGGAAATTAATCCCAACCGCGTCGACGAATTCTTGGAGCAGGGGCGCAAGGCTCAAGGCTACAGCGAAGTGGAGCGCAACCTTTACAAAATCCGTTCAAGCAACGCCGACATAAAATACATTTACGTCTACAAGATTGAGGAGGACGGCTGCCACGTCATCTTTGACTTGGAGACGCCCAACGTCGAAGCGTCGAAGCCCGGCGAAATTGAAGAGTTCGAGGATTCTTTTGAGCCTTACATTGACGATTTGCTTATGGGCAAACCGATTCCGCCGATTACTTCCGACGAAACATTCGGCTACCTGCTGACGATTTACAAGCCCGTCTACAATCACTTGGGCAAGTGCGTTTGCTACGCGGGCATCGATTTTTCCATGGACATCATAACCGATTACGGCAGGTCGTTCATCATGAAGGTTATCACGTTGTTTTCGGGCGTCGTGATTCTTGTCCTTGCGGTGGGGCTTTCGTTTATCGAGAACAACATTATCTTGCCCGTCAACACGATGGCATACTGCGCCCGCAACTTTGCCTACGACAGCGAGACAAAACGCGCGGGCAACATTGAGCGCATCAAGAGCCTGGAAATTCAAACCAACGACGAGATTGAAAACCTTTATTCCGCGTTCGTCAAGACGACTTCCGACAGTATGCACTACTTTGAAAACCTGCGCAAGGCGAAGATTCAAGTCGCGGTCATGGACGAGTTGGCACATACCGATTCGCTGACAGGCATTCGGAACAAGATGGCTTACACCGAGACGACCAATCGCCTTGACGCCGACATTGCGGCGGGCACGGCGCGTTTCGCGATAATCATGATTGACATAAACTATCTGAAGCGCGTCAATGACACCTACGGGCACGAGCGTGGCAACGAGTACTTGATTAACGCTTGCCGCCTTGCCTGTTCGATTTTCGGCAAGGAAAATGTTTATCGCGTGGGCGGCGACGAATTCGTTGCGGTGCTTGTCGGCGAAGACGTTGCGCGATGCGAAAAGCTTGTTGCAAAACTGCGCGGCGCGATTGACAAGTTCGCGGCCGACACGACGCTTGAGCCTTGGGAAAAGGTTTCGGCGGCGGTGGGCGTCGGCTATTACGAAAATTCGGACGGCACGGCGGAAGAAGTTTTCAAACGGGCGGATAAGGAAATGTACGCCAACAAGCTTGCCATGAAGGCTGTCCGAACAAGCTAAGCTAAGTTGCAACTCAAAAGACCGCTTCCAAAGTCGGAGGCGGTCTTTTCGTTTGAAATTGTTGCCTGCGTTTGGTTAATCCGTCCGTTGCGCCTTCATTGCAATTTTGTTTTCGTACATCTCTTTGTCGGCGCGCTTAAAGACCTCGTCAGCCGTTTTGTCGACGCCCGCTTGATAGTAGGACACGCCGATTGCTGCCGATACTTTTTCCCACGGTTCAAGCAACTTGTTGGCATTCTTGCGCGCCATTTCCGCCTTGAACTGCTCGGCGAAATATTGGCACAAGGAAACCTTTTCGCCCTCGATTACCACGACGAATTCATCGCCGCCTATCCTGTAGACGTGTTCCTTGCCGAAGACCGCGCAGATTAAGCGGGAGGCGTTCAGCAAGTATTCATTGCCGCGTTCGTGGCCGTAGGTGTCGTTGACCTTCTTCAGAAAGTTCACGTCGACCATCACGATACAAAATGCCGCAGTACCCGCCGAAATTTTTTTGTCAATCTGTTCCGTCACCTCGTCGTAGGCGGCTTTATTTTTTATGCCCGTCAGCGAATCTCGGTGAGCCAAGGCGTCCATTTCGGCGACTTGCTTTTTCGCCCGCCGCAATTTTTCAAAATACGTCAGTACGTCTTGAGTCGTCTTCGTCAGCGCAAGGTACAGGTTTTCAATCTCATCGCCCGTGCGTATGTCCAACTGCTTTATCTGTTCGACGTTCTGCGCGCAAATCTCGTTGCTGTCATAGGCAAAATTCTGCGCACAATAGGCCATCGTGTTGACGGGCAAGATGACGTTGTTCTCGACGAAGCGCAGGCCTATAACGAAGACGAACAGGAAGCAACCCGAAAACAACGCAAGCACCTTGGCGGTGAACGCCCTGCCGTATTCGGATAGCATTCCCAACGACAAGTCAATCGCCACGTAACATTGAGCCGTGCCCGCCGCGTCGTAAACGGGCTTGAAGACCGTCAGCGTCTCGTCGGCTATTATCGGCTCAATTGGCTTGCCGGCAAGCAAATCGTCAAGATAGGGCAAAACGTTGTCGGAGGGCGGAGAATTCCCGTTGCCGAAGACGATTCGCCCGCCGTCCGCCGAAAATTTCTCGACGCGCAAACTTTTAACGTCGGAATTGCTTTCCTTGACGTTGAGCAAAATTTTTTCGACCTCGGCAAAGTCAGCCGCGCCGTTCAAGTAGGCGTCGACCTGCGCGGGATTAATTTCTTTCGCGGCAATGGCAGCCAGCCCGTCAGCGATTTTAATCTGGACGCCGACACAAGCTTGCTCGAAAATCCTGTAGCTGATTGAGGCAATCGACGCCGCGATAAACAGCGAACTCAGCATCAGGATTAGCAAGACTTTCGTCCTAAGCGAAGACTGCGGGCATTTTCGCATGAAAACGGCTCGGCGCATTTCGTCGGACAGCGGAGCCTGCTTGCGCCCCAAGCCCTTGAAGGCGTCCTTTATCGGCGGCGGCAAGACCTTCACGACGGCGAACATCAGCAGGATTATCAGCCCTTTGTCGGCAAGCTCGCGCAGGAAAATCGTTGCGAAGTTCGCGCCCATTTCGCTAAGAGCCTCGACGACGCCCGTGCAGTATAAAAATTTTTCGATGAACTCGGTTAAAAGCGTCGTTACAAGGGCAAGCGCGGGAATTGCCAAGAGCGTCTTCGGAAGACTTTGGAAGAAGCCACGCCGCGCCAAGAACGTCGTATAAATCGCGACGACAATGCTGATTGAGCAATAATACATTTCGGATTCGACGGCGAATGAGTTCAAGAAATTTGTTGCGAAGCCCACGACAATGCCGGGGACGTAGCCGCTGAGCATGGCGATAAAAATCGTGCCGCCCGTGTCCAGGAACAGTGGCAAATCAAAATGCCTCGCTGCGAACGAGGCGACCAAGTTCACGATAACCGCCGCGATACAAATCAAAATCGGAGACGGCGCATTACTTTTTTCAGACATTCATTTAACTCCTAACATAATGAAACTTGAGACTGCCAAGGACGCGCTCGCCGCCTTAAAGCCGAGCTGTCTTTGAGCTCTTTTGCTTAGGGTCTGTTGGTAAATTGAATTTGTGATTCAGATTCGGTGTTTCAACGGCTTTAAGTTGGTTAAACTACTTTCTTTCAGCGAGGAAAGACCCGCAACGCGGGGGAACAGCTGGGACGCGGCGTCCACCCTTCAGCCGTCGATGACTTTCAACGCGCTATCTGGATGCAACGTTCACGTTGCCCGCCATCCTTGGCGGTCTCTGTCCGCTGCAACGTCTTCGTTAATTTACCAACAGTCCCTAGCCAACGAAAGTCACCCAAAAACGAAAAACCCCCTTCAAACACGGAGGGGGCAATTTTCGAAGCCGAGCCAATAAATCACTCGTTGTCGTTGTAGAATTGAATCACATTTCCGAAGCGCAGACGCGGCGGACGAATGCCGCTGACTGCGATTTGACCGGGCATCGTCGCCTCCTTATTGACGACTATGGTGCAGTGGCCTTCCTCGCGCAAATTCTGATTGGCGGCGTCGCCCACGAAGGTGACCTCGAAATCGCTCTTGCCGACCTTGACCTTGTCGCCGACGACGATATCCGCTGCCAATTCGCCGACCGTGTGCTCCACGACCATATCCGCCAACATCGGGCGAATCTTCTCGTTAATCAGGATGAAACTGTTGTTGCTCGACAAATACGTTTGCGCGTCCTTGCCAATGCTCGTCATTTTTACTTCGTACTTTACCATGCCTATCAACCTCCCTGCGCGAATAATACCATAATCAATCCGAATTATTCAAGAAAAATTTGCGCCGTTTGACTTTGCAAATTCGCCGCTATAAAATTCTTGCCGCTAACCGCCCAAGCTTGAACGGAGGAATGAATTTGTTAAACAAAGACTTTATAACCGTCGCCTTGCCCAAAGGAAAACTTTTCGGTTTATCGGCTGAACTGCTCGCCCAAGTCGGCTGGACGGCCGAAGGACTTCACGAAAAATCGCGCAAGCTCGTCATAACCAACGAAAAAGCGCGCTTGAAGTTTATCATAACCAAGACCGTCGACGTCCCCACTTACGTCGAATACGGCGCGGCGGATATCGGCATTATCGGCAAAGATGTGATTCTTGAGTCGAGCAAGGACGTTTACGAATTGCTTGACTTGGGCTTCGGCAAGTGTCACTTGATGATGGCAGTGCCGAAGGATAAAAAGCGTCCGCGCCTCGAAGACTACGCTCACACTCGCGTTGCCACGAAGTTCCCGCGCATTGCCGAAAAATTTTTCGCCGCGCAGGGCATGCAGATGGAATACATTAAGCTCAACGGCTCGATTGAACTCGCGCCGATAATCGGCATGTCCGAAAGCATCGTTGATATCGTCGAAACGGGCACGACGCTCCGCGAAAATAATCTTGAGGAAATCGTCACGATAATGGACGCGACCGCTCGGCTTATCGCCAACCGCGTCAGCTACAAGCTCAAGTTCGACAGAATCAACGCACTCGTCGACGGCTTGAAAATTTTGCTTTAACCATGAGGCTAGCAATGCGTAGCGTTGCGTTCAAGCGCGGCGATTTGCTGAACTTGTCGGAGGGCACGGCGCGCTTACTGGGTCAAGCGTCACGCTTGCGCCGCTTTTAAAGCGGCCGCTCGTCGACGGCTTGACGAAAATTTTAACGTCTCCGTAATCTGCCGCCGCGCCGATTGAAACGCCAATCGTCATCGTCGTCTTGAACGGGCACGGGCTTAGGCTTGCGATTCAAGACGTAAAGCGCGCCCAAGCCGACAATGTCAAGCAGAATCAGCATACCCAGTGAAAAGTTGCTGTCCGAGGCGGCATTGGCTCTGTCCTCGTAGGTCGTGGACTCGCTCTTCGACGCGCCGACGTATTTCGTCCAAAAACTTTCCATCTTGCCGACACCCGACCGTTGCGAAATGCCCGCGTCGTAAGAGGCAGCTATCATCGTGTTTGAGTTGATGCGGTAGACCAAATAGCCGTTCGCGATAAACAAAACCGCAACGATAATTATGGAAATGATTTTTTTGTTCATGAACTGACTCCCTTCCTGATATTGGGGATTTGCCAATCGATTGGCGTTTCGCCGACGGATTCAAGGAATTGATTGACGCGGGAAAAAGGCCGGCTCCCGAAAAAGCCGCCGCTTGCCGATAACGGACTCGGATGCGCCGATTCAACGATAAAGTGGCGCGCGTTCGTTATCATATTTTTTTTGCTCCGCGCAGGGCGTCCCCACAAGATAAACGCAAGCGGGCGTTCGTGGTCGTTTAGCAGGCGAATGATTTTGTCGGTAAAAATTTCCCAGCCGTGCCCGCGATGCGAATTCGCCGAATGCGCTCTGACCGTCAAAACCGCGTTCAAAAGCAAGACGCCTTGCTCCGCCCAGGGCTTGAGGCAACCGTTATCGGGGATGAAGCAGCCGAGGTCGTCGCGCAGTTCCTTGAAGATGTTCATAAGCGAGGGCGGCGGCGGAACATCGGGCAAAACCGAAAAGCTCAAGCCGTGCGCCTGTCCCGGCTCGTGATAGGGGTCTTGACCAAGAATCACGACTTTGGTATCGGCGTAGCTCGTGAAGTGCAACGCGTTGAAGATGTCGTACATGTTCGGGAAAATTTTCCGCGTGCTGTATTCGTCAATCAGAAACTTGCGCAACTCTTGATAATACGGCTCCTTCAGCTCATCGTCCAAAAGCTCCGCCCAATCGTTCCTAAAAATTTTTTTCATCGCGTATAACTCCTAAACTCGAAGCCGTCGGCAACCTGCGCGGCGGTCAGTGTGAAGTCGTCAACGTTCGGGAAGAAGGCGTCGGCTTGGCGGCTAGCGTCGAAGACAGTCAAAAAAATTTCGGTCGCGTAGGGAATGAGTTCGCCAAAGACTTCCGCTCCGCCGATAACAAAATTTTCCTCCGCCGCGTCAAGCACATCAAAAAGCTCCTCGACACCGCCAACGACTTCCGCACCCGAAACCTTTTCAAGCGTGCGGCTTAGGATAATGTTCCTGCGCCCGTCAAGCGGCTTTTGATTCGGGAAGGTGGCAAGCGTCTTGCGCCCGTAAATAATCGTGTGACCGAGCGTGAGGCAGCGGAAGTTCTTCAAGTCTTCGGGGATACGGAACAGCAGCTTGCCTTCACGACCGAGCCCAAAATTTTTATCGACGCAGGCCACGAGTTTCAGCTTGAAGTCGACGGGCGAGCCCGTTGCGCGAATCACGTTGTCTCCGCGCAGATTTACTTCGAGCGTCGGGAAAATTTCCTTCAGCGGTATCATGGCGAAGTCGCGCTCAAACAAAAACTTGTGCGGCACCGTCAGGCGTTCGGAAGAAAATTCGAGCCCGTCAATCAGCAAGATGTCCAAGTCAATCGTCCTTGCGCCCCAATGTTCGCGGCGAAGGCGTCCCAGCTCCGATTCAATGCGTTGCAGTTCGTCAAGCAGGGCAAGCGGCTCAAGCTCCGTCGAAAGTTTTATCGCGGCGTTGAGATAGTTCGGCTGATTGACGACGCCCCACGGCTCCGATTCATAGAACGACGACACCCGCAATAATTTAACGGCGGGGATTTTTTTTATGCGTTCAATCGCCCGCCGCAATGTCTGTCTGCAATCGCCGAGGTTAGCTCCCAATCCGATATAACAAATCATATGCAAAAGTTCCTTTAAGATACGACACTAGCAATGCGCCAGCGTTGCGTTTCGGCGCGGCAAGCGGTTGAAAAATATCGAACGGCACGGCGCGCTTTCCGGGTCAAGCTTCAAGCTTGCGCTTTTAAAGCGACCTCTGTTTCCATTGACGCCCTTGCTTCCAAATGCCCGCCAAAGATTCGGTTGCGCGGTTCCTGGTAATTTCGACTGCCGCTCCCGTGAATTTCGCCTCGACGGGCGGCGCGGCCTTGCGCAAGGTGACTTTCACGCCCTCCAAAAGCATGTACCGCCTCAAAAGAAAGTCAACAATCACTTGCGCGACCGTCTCAATCAAATTGCGCGAAGTGCCGCCGATAATTTTCTGAACGTCCGAGATAACCGTTGCGTAGTCAATCGTATCGCCGAGGTCATCGCTTTTGCTTGCCGCCGACAAGTCAAGATAAAGCTCAATGTCGACGATAAAAGTTTGCGGCGTACTGCGTTCCTCTTCCGAGCAGCCGTGCCGCCCGACAGCTTCCACGCCCGTCAAAATAATTTTGTCTGCCATTAAAATTTTCCTCCCCTTAATAGACTGTCTGTCATGAGACGCATTCTGGAAATCATTTTAACATTGTGGACGCGAATGATGTCGACGCCCTTTGAAATGGCGTGCACGCAAATCGCGCCCGTAGCCTCGTCGCGTTCGTCAAGTTTCAGCTTGGTTGCCCGACCGATGACGCGCTTGCGGCTGACACTTATCAGCAAAGAAATTTCTTGCCCGTCCAGAGTCTTCAGCTCGTCCAGGCGGCGCAAGATTGTCAAGTCGTCGTTGAAGGTCTTGCCGAAGCCAATGCCGGGGTCGAAAATCACTTGCGTAGAATCTAATTTATGTTCCGCGCAGGCCGCCAATGTCCGCCGGAAAAATTTTTTCACGTCAGCGATAATGTCACCGTCCGAACATTTTTCGTTGTGCATGGCGACGACGGGCGCGTTGAATTTTTTGGCAACGTCAATCATGCGCGAATCCTCCAAGCCGTGAACGTCGTTTATGATATTCGCGCCGAGTTCAAAAGCCTGCGCGGCGACTTCGGGCTTGTAAGTGTCGACGGAAACGGGCGCGCCGAGACTTTTTATCGAGGGCAAAACTTTTTCGAGACGCGAAAATTCTTCGTCGGCACTGATAGGCACGGCGTGCGGATGCGTCGACTCCGCGCCGACATCGATAATATCCGCGCCGTATTCAATCAGCTGCGCCGCGTGCGCCACCGCCGCTTCGGTCGAAAAATATTTCCCGCCGTCCGAAAAAGAATCGGGCGTCACGTTCAAGATACCCATCACCAATGTTTTGCCGCCGACGGTTAATTTTTGTCCGCCGCGCAGATTAAAAATTTTCTTCAAATTCCTCAACTCCTGCCCGCATTATAGCGCAAGCTTGCCGTAAGTTCAAATTGACAATTAGCCGCGCAAACCTTAAAATTCTTTTATATTTTCTCAAGAAACGGGAGGGGTCGAAGTGGTTTTATCGAAAGCCAAACTGATGACAATGACGGCATTGCTCGTTGCGTCTTCGATAGTTTTCGGCGGGTGCGGCGACGACGACAAGGGCAACCAACAGGCTCAAGCTCAAAAGGCGCAAGTCAAGGCCATGAAGGTTATCCGACGCGACACGCCGCTTGCAAGCGAATACGCGGGGCATCTTGTCGGCACGGAGGAGGTAAAAGTTCAATCAAAAGTTTCGGGCAACGTCGTGGAGAAATTGATAAACGGCGGGCAGTTCGTCGAGCAGGGGCAGTTGCTTTATCGTATCGATTCGCGCCAATACAAATCGGCCGTCTTGCGCGCTCAAGCCGACCTTGCGCAGGCCGAGGCCGTCTTGGAGCAATCGCTTGCCACTTACAACAATTCTGTGATTGACCTTCAGCGCAATCAAAAACTGTTCGAGGAGTCTGCTATCCCCGAACAATCCGTCACCACTCAAGCGGCGACAGTCCGCGCGAACGAGGCTACTTGTGCGGCGAACGAGGCGGCCATCTACGCTTGCCAAGCTGCCCTTAGAACCGCGCAGGAAGATTTGGCCGACACCGAAATCTACGCGCCCATGAGCGGTCAGCTCGGCGTCGACGATGTGGCGGTCGGCACTTTCGTTTCGGCGGGGCAAACCAATCTTGTGACAATCGGCGCGCCCGATCCTATTTTTGTGCAATTTTCCATAAGCGAATCTGATTATCTGCGCTTCATGACGGTGCAGAATATGCAATCCGAACATAATCCCATTGTCGTGACGATAACGCTCGCCGACGGCAAAGAATATCCCTTTGAAGGGCGTATCGTCGAAGTCGACCGCGAACTCGCCAACAGCACGGGCTCGCTTATCATGAAGGCACTTTTCCCGAATCCCAGCGGGCTCCTTATGCCGGGCATGTTCGCGCGCGTCAAGTTGACGGGCGAAGTCATTCCGAATGCCATTCTTGTTCCGCAACGCGCCGTCCAACAACTTTTGGGCAAATCGTTCGTCATGGTCGTCGGCAAGGAAAACAAATCCGAGGCGCGCACCGTTGAGTTGGGCGAACAAGTCGGCAGCTACTTCGTCGTCACGAGCGGCATAAACACCAACGATACCGTCGTCGTCGAGGGCTTGACCAATTTGCGCGAAGGCGTCGAGCTTAACGTCAAGGAAGTCACGCCGGGCGAAATGGGCTTCACGCTTGCCAACGTCGTCAGCACCTACAACGCGGACGCCGGACTCAACGCGCCGTCTACCAACCCGAATGCGCCCGACAATCTGCGTGGCAAATGATGAAACCGCTTGTATTAACCGCAGAAAATTTTTCCGACACGCAGGAAGAGCTTGAACGTCGTCTTTCGAGCTTGAACGTCGAGAAAAAAGACAGCTTGCGCGCTCAACTGCTTGTCGAAGAAATTTTTTGGCGCATGGTCAATAGCGGCAACGCCGCGCAGGTCGAAGTTCGTCCAATCAAAAATTTTTTCGGCAAAGTTCAGATTCGCTTGACGGCGGAGGGCGCGCCTTACAATCCGCTTGTCGAAGTGTCGGACTGGGACGAAAACGAAGAGGACGAAAATTATTTCCGCATGATGATTCTCAAGGCGAATCGTCAAAGGCTGAACTGGATTTGCGAACAAAATCTTAACGTCGTGACGATAGACGTGCGCGGCGATGGCAACGGGCAGTTGCGCTTGACGGTGGCGGGTATCGTCGTCGGTGTCGTCTGCGGCGTCGTGATGAAGGAATTTCTTTCGCCCGAAGCAATCGCGCTTGTCAACGACAACTTAATCGCGCCGATTCAAACGATGTTCATGAACGCCTTGAAAATGGTTATTGCGCCGGTGATTTTCTTCAGCGTCATGAGCGGCATAAACAGCATGGGCGCGGACGCAGGCGTCGGGAAAGTCGGCTCGAAGCTGATAGGGCTCTACCTTACAACGTCGGTCGTCGCGTCGGTCGTCGGCTTGCTAATCGCGTGGCTCGTATTCAGCGGCGAAGTCCCGCAAATCGGAGCGATACCCTCAAGCGGCGGCGAAGTCACAAGCTACGAATTTTCCTTGATTCAATTCGTCGTCGACATCATCCCCCGCAACTTGGTCAGCCCCGTTGTCGACGGCAACATGTTGCAAATAATTTTCCTTGCCGTGCTGTTCGGCGTGTGCCTGAACGCGCTCGGCGACAAAGTTCGGCTCCTGCAAGAGATTGTTGGCAACTGCAACGAATTCTTCATGAAGGTCGTCGGCGTGATAATCGTCTTCGTGCCGCTTATCGCTTTCTTCGCGATGGTAACCTTGGTTGTCGAAACGGGCATCGACACCGTGCTGATGGTGGGCAAGCTGATTGCGGGGCAGTTGGTCGGCAGCGGAGCAATGCTTTGCGTGTACATGATGCTAATCTTATTTATCGGGAAGCTTTCGCCGTTGCCGTTCCTGAAAAAAATTCCTGCAATGTGGCCTGTACCCTTCGCGACGAGCAGCAGTGCCGTCACCATGCCGCTTACAATGAAATTCTGCACGGAAAAGCTGGGCGTCTCGCCGAAGACAGCGTCGTTTTCCATTCCCGTCGGCACAACCGTCAACATGGACGGTAATTGCATTTACATGCCGGTAGCCGTGATTATGTTCCTTAAAATGTACGGCGTCGACGTTGATTGGAACACGATTTTGATAATCTTTGCAATGACGGTATCGCTTTCGGTCGGTACGCCCGCCGTGCCCAATGCGGCTGTCATTTGCATTTTGACCATTACGTCGATGTTCGGCGTGCCCGGCGACATTGCGGGCGTGCTGTTTTGTACCAGCGTTATTTGCGACAGAATCGTTACTTGTTTCAATGTGACGGGCGACGTGGCGGCAAGCGTGACATTGGCGCGAACAGAAAATCTTTTGGACGAGAAAATTTATTTTAGGGACTAGAAACTGTGGGCTATTGGTAACATGCCGCGTAATATTTGGGCGCGCATGGACGCGCGCCTTGCGCGGACATGCGCGCACACGCCGCGAATTGAAACCGAGATGCGCCTTTCTTTGCTACTTGCTTTCGCCGCCGAAAGAAAGTAGATCCTAAACATTAAAGCCATTGAAACGCCGAATCAAAGGAACACACCCATTTACCAACACGTCCTGCTTAATAACTAAGGAGACCGCTTATGGCAAAATTTTTTATCCACCGCCCGATATTCGCGATAGTCATTGCCCTGATAATCACGCTCGTCGGTATCCTCGCGGCACTGCAACTTCCTATCGCGCAATATCCTCAAATTTCACCGCCGACAATTTCAGTCAGCACAACCTACACCGGCGCGAACGCCTCAGTCGTCAATGAGACTATCGCGCAGGTTATCGAACAGCAGGTAAACGGCACCGACGGCATGGACTACATGAGCTCCAACTCGGACGACACGGGTCGCTACAGCTTGCAGGTCGTCTTTGAAGTCGGCACAGACGGCGATATGGACTCCGTCAAAGTTCAGAACAACGTCGCCATTGCCAACGCAAGCTTGCCAACCGACGTTCAGCGGCAAGGCGTCACGACTCGCAAGGCGTCGAACGAAATGGCTCTGTTCCTCGCCATGTACTCGCCCACGGGCGAATACGACCGCGCCTTCATGAAGAACTACGCCGACATCTACCTTATGGACGAAATCAAGCGCGTCGACGGCGTCGGTGACGTTCAAATCTTCGGCTCCGATTATTCAATGCGCATTTGGCTCAATCCCGACAAGCTCGCCGAATACAACTTGACCGTCGCCGAAGTTTCCGCCGCCATCAACGAACAGAACTTGCAGGCCGCCGCCGGCACTATCGGCTCAATGCCGCTTGCTCAAGGGCAGGAAAAGCAATACACCGGCAAAGTCCAAGGGCGTCTGTCCGAAATGTCGGAGTTCGGCAATATCGTCCTCAAGGCGAACGGTGACGGCACCTTCGTCTACATGAAGGACGTGGCGCGAATCGAATCGGGTCAGCGCGCCAATAACGTCGTCGCGAAGTTCAACGGCTATCCGTCGGTCGGCTTCGGCATTCAGCTCACAAGCGATGCCAACGCAATGAATACGGTTCGCGGCGTGCAAGACATTATTGAACGCCAACGCCCGAACTTGCCGCCCAACCTTTTCATCAGCGAAATTTTCGACAGCACGGACTACATTCGCGCGTCAATCAACGAAGTGGCGCACACGTTCTTTGAGGCGTTGCTACTCGTCGTGTTGGTTATCTTCATCTTCCTGCAGAGCTGGCGCGCCACGATAATCCCGCTGTTGGCAGTTCCCGTCTCGCTTATCGGGACGTTCGCGGCATTCGTAGTTCTCGGCTTTTCAATCAACACGCTGACTTTGTTCGCGATGGTTTTGGCAATCGGCTTGGTCGTCGACGACGCGATTGTCGTTATCGAAAACGTCGAGCACCACATGGAGGAAGGACTTCAGCCCGTCGACGCAACCGAACGCGCCATGGACGAAGTTCAAGGCCCTGTCGTGGCGATAGCTTTGGTATTGGCGGCGGTGTTCGTGCCCGTCGCGTTCCTGGGCGGCATGATGGGCGTCCTTTATCGGCAATTCGCTTTGACAATCGCAATATCGATGGGCTTGTCGGCATTCGTTGCGCTCACGTTGACGCCCGCGCTCTGCGCCATCATCCTCAAGCCCAAAGACCCCAATGCCAAGCAAGGCATCTTCGACAAATTCTTTAACGGCTTTAACAACTGGTTCGAGCGCACGAAGAACGGCTACGTCGGAATCGTCGCGGCGTTTATCAAACGCTCACAGCTTGCGATAATCTTCCTGCTTATCGTCGGCGGCGTCACCTGGATGATTTATCAGCGGCTCCCGTCGACCTTCGTGCCCGAAGAGGATCAGGGCTACTTCTTCACGTCGATAAGCCTGCCCGAAGGCACGTCGATGAATCACACCGTCGAAACGATTGACAAGCTCGGCGGCGCGGTCATGAAGGAAATGCCCGGCTTGAAAAACTGCATGATGATAACGGGCTTTGACATCTTGTCGTTCGGCTCCAAGCCCAACGCGGGCATAATCGTTTGCGGCTTGGAGGATTGGACGAAGCGCGGCAAAGATGCGTCGGTCAGCGCGTGCGTCGGGACGATGTTCCGCCTCGGTGCAATGACGGTGCCTGAAGCGCAAGTTATCGCCTTCAACCCGCCCGCCTTGCCAGGTCTGGGCAACGTCGGCGGCTGGTCAATGCAGTTACAGGATATGGCGGGTCACACGGACGTTGAGCTTGACGACTTGACTAAGCGAATCGTCGCCAAGGCCAATCAGCGTCCCGAAATGGCGGGCGTCCGCACGACTTTCAACATTGCCTCGCCGACCGTCGAATACGAAATCGACCGCGAAAAGATTAAGCTCCTCGGCGTGCAGCTCTCGGACGTCTTCACGGCTCTGCAAGTCAACTTCGGCGGCATGCAAGTCAACGACTTCAACAAATTCGGCAGGACGTACAAAGTCATGCTTCAATCGGACGTGCTTTACCGCTCGGAGGCCGATTGTGCGCGTTTCGTCTTCGTCAAAGGCAGCGGCGGGCAAATGGTGCCGCTCAGTGCCCTAATCACCCCGAAATATTCCACGGGTCCCACGCAAATTTCGCGCTTCAATGCCGCCCGCGCCGTCACGATTCAAGGCAATGCCGGCGCAGGTTACAGCTCGGGGCAAGCCATGGCGGCCATTGAGGAAATCGTAAACGAAGAGGCGGGCGTCGGCTTCAATATCGAATGGTCGGGTCAGTCTCGCGAAGAAAAGAAGGCTGCAAGCTCCACGGGGCAAGTCTTGGCGTTGTCGTTGGTGTTCGTCTTCCTTATGCTCGCCGCGCTCTACGAAAGCTGGTCGGTGCCCTACGCCGTCCTTTTGAGCGTGCCTACAGGACTTTTCGGCGCGGTCTTTTCGGAATATTTTTTGTCATGGGTCTCTGCGACGCTAAACAACGGTCAAGCAAACCCGGGACTTCAAGACAGCGTTTACTTCCAGATAGGCGTTATCACGATAATCGGCTTGGCGGCGAAGAATGCGATACTGATTGTTGAGTTCGCAAAAGTGCGCGTCGACCGCGGCATGCCGCCCGTTAAAGCAGCGATAGAGGCGGCAGGTTTGCGCCTTCGCCCGATATTGATGACTTCGCTTGCGTTCATAATCGGTTGCTTGCCTTTGGCTATGGCATCGGGTGCAGGCTCGGCGGCTCGCAACGGAATGGGCGTCTGCGTCGTCGGCGGCTTGACGTTCGCCACGATGCTGGGCGTTTTCGTTATCCCCGTGCTGTTCGTTATAACAGAATGGGTAGCTAAGAAACTCGGCTTCATGAAGCAAGAAAAGCAGAAGTCCTCGATTGATTACATGTAAAAACTCTATCGGCTCCCTTCGGGGGGCTTTTTTTGTTAAGTTGTACTATAAGGAATGCAAATTGAACTTCGGGCGCGTCGACAAAGAAAAAGTTTTTGATAAAATATGCCCAAGATGAATTTCTACAACAACTTCGGGAGGAAATCACATGAAGGAAGATTTTCGCGAAGAGATGCGCTGTATCGGAATGAAAATCGCGGGCTTTCGCAGGTTGCGGAACATGACGCAAGAAGAGCTCGCCGAAAAAGTGAACATAAGCAAAAGTTATCTGTCACACATAGAAAGTGCCTCCGCGAATAAAAATATTTCTTTACCGCTGTTGATAAGAGTTTCTAAAGCTTTGGACGTTGAATTGGCTTTGCTTACCGACATTGACGGCATATTCAAATCGGACTTGAAAAATTTCTGGAGCGATATGAAAGAGACGTTCGAGGGAATAAAAAAGCTCAACGACGACATGGACAAGATGTTGGAGCAATTCGAGAAGGCAGACAAGATTTTTTCAAGCAGAGGTGCCGATGAAAAATGAGGAGGTGATTTTATGGCGACGACAAGAAGTGTGAACTGTCCGCATTGCGGGCGGAAGCTCGGAGCGTATCCCGTCGATTTGCCGACTGTTCAACGGACGAACGGGACTTGCCCCGCTTGCGGCAAACGTTACACCGTCGAATACGGGCAAAACAAACTCAAAGTCAGCAAAGGTTAGGAGGAATGGCAATGGTTACTGCGATACTTGCCGTCGTGGTTGGTTTCGTGTTGCTGCCGCTGGTTTCCAGATTTACGCACCTTTTGCCCGTGTTTGTTATAATCGGCGCGGGAATTGCGATTTCGGGCGTGGGCATGTTCCTGCTGCCGTACATTTTAGGAATTTTGGGCGTTTATGCTTTTTGCGCGGCGGTAATGAAAAAAATCGGCGGCGGCGGCGATTAAGGAGGATTTTCTCTATGGGCTATCGCGACGATTGGTTCAACGATAACAAGTCGAATCACGGTTGGTACACCTGCGCCAAGTGCGGGCGCAAGCTTCGCAAGGACGACGCGGACATCGATCACATTTTGCCGCAAAGTTACGGCGGCGGCGACGGGCTCGACAATCTTCAGTGCCTGTGCAAACATTGCAACCGCTCAAAGCAGGACAGCTTGCGCGACACCGCTCAGGATTATGTTCGCAACAACGTCGAACGGGCAAGGCGAAAACTTTTCGATTAAAGCGGAGCCTTGCGAGGCGGCTTCAATGATTCTTCGGAAGGAGGCGGCAACTATGGGCGGCGACAACAGCACCTGCGGCAGTTGGGCGTAAATATTTCAGTTAAGCATTGAGACCGGGGAGCGAACGTTCCTCGGTCTGTTTTGTTGCCCGCGACGAAAATTTTTGCTATAATCTGCCGCGTCACTGAATGGCAAGGGGGTGAAGTCTTGACTGCCAACGAACGCGCCGTCGACGCCGTAATTGAAACCTGCGCGGCTTTGACGGGCGGCGATGTTGCTCAAGCGGCTGAAGTGATTCGCACGAAATATCCGCACGCTAAGCCGCTGAAGAAACGCAAAACCTTCACGCGGAAAGAGCAAATCGCCCTGTTCATGCGCGACGGCTTTATCGACCGCTATTCGGGCGAGCGGCTGATTTTCCCCGGCGTCTTGTGCATTTTGTCGGCGACGTTGCCCGAAGTCTTTCCTTGTCACGCGAATTGGAAGACGGACGAAACTCATCAAGCTTGGTGGGATTTGTTTCCGAGTATCGACCACATTGTCCCGCTTGCGTTTGGCGGCACCAATGACGACGACAATTTGGTTTGCACGTCAATGAAGCGGAATATGGCTAAGTCGACTTCCGCGCTTGAGCAAATCGGTTGGACAGTTCATCCGCCGGGCAAGTTGGAAGATTGGGACGGGCTGACGGCGTGGTTTATGAATTACGTCGGCTCACATCCCGCATTGCTTTTGAATAACGACGTAAATGATTGGTACAGAGCTTTGAAAAATTTTTTGGAGGGCGAACATGGATAAAAAAGAAGCGTTGGCGGCGGCAATGAAGCAAATCGAAAAGGACTTCGGCAAGGGCTCAATCATGCGCTTGGGCGACGACGTCGGGCGCAAGGACGTCAAAGCGGTTTCGACGGGCATTTTGCCGCTGGACTTGGCTTTGGGCATAGGCGGGCTGCCTCGCGGCAGGATAACCGAAATTTACGGCCCCGAATCGGGCGGCAAGACGACCGTTGCCCTGCACATGATAGCCTCGGTGCAAAGTCAAGGCGGCACGGCTGCTTTCATCGACGCTGAACACGCGCTTGACCCCGTCTATGCAAAACGGCTCGGCGTCGACGTGGACAACCTCCTGCTTGCCCAGCCCGATACCGGCGAACAAGGGCTCGACATTGCCGAAACGCTGATTCGCTCCGCCGCCATTGACATTGTCGTTATCGATTCGGTGGCCGCGCTCGTCCCCAAATCCGAAATCGACGGCGAAATGGGCGATGCCAGCGTCGGTCTGCACGCCCGCATGATGAGCAAGGCCATGCGCAAATTGGCGGGCGTAATAAGCAAGACGGACACCATTGCGGTTTTTATCAATCAAGTTCGCGAAAAGGTCGGTATCATGTTCGGCAACCCCGAAACGACGACAGGCGGGCGCGCGCTGAAATTTTACTCGTCGGTGCGCCTGGAAGTGCGCAAGGGTGAACCGCTCAAGCAAGGCACGGAAGTCGTCGGCAATCGCGTCAAGATCAAGGTTGCCAAAAACAAAGTCGCGCCGCCCTTCCGCACGGCCGAATTCGATTTGATTTACGGCGAAGGCTACTTGCGAGTCGGCAGCATTCTGGATATGGGCGTCACCTTTGAAGTTATCGCGAGGTCGGGCGCGCACTTTTCCTACAACGGCGAAAAACTTGGCAACGGCAAGGACAACGCCAAAACTTTCCTGCGCGAACATCCCGAAGTTGCCAACGATATTGAAGGCAAGATTCGCGAAGCGGTAATGAAGTCGCATGAGCCGATTGACGCGGCGGAAGTCGATGATACCGAAGACGACGCGGAAGAATTTGTCGACGAAGAATGACGCATTAACCGCAACAAAAATCCCCGCTCGATGTGAGTGGGGATTTTTTTACAGGACTTTGTAAGTGAGCGTCGTCTTGCCGATTAGGATTTTGTCGCCGTCCTTGAGTTCGCAGCGGCTTATGGGCTTTTTGTTGACCAGCGTGCCGTTAAGACTGCCCGCGTCGTAGAGGACGTGCCTGTGACGCTCGTAGGCGATGTAGGCGTGGATTCGCGAAGCACTTTCGTCGGCAAGCACGAAGTCGTTGGTCTCTTTGCGTCCCAAGTAGATTTGCCGTTCGCCGAAAACAATTTCGGTCGTGGAAAAATCGGTGAGCACCGCCAAATTGTAATCGACTCGGCGCGGCGACGCGGTGCGCATTGTCCTGACGATTTGCGTTTTGTCGGCAATGATGGTAGCGTCGTCGTCGGTGGAGTTGGTATCCTCAATCAGCGTATTCGACAGCACGTCGTTTTCCAAGTTAATGGTGTCATCTTCGGGCTCGGTCTCTTCGACGTAGCCGGAAACGATAACTAGGCCGCTGTCATCTTTGGGCGTCTTTTTTATCTTGACGGAAAGCGCGCCGTCCATGAAAGAATTTTCGCGAATGACTTTGCGCTCAACGGCCTCGTGCAAGGTCTTCATAAGCCGCGCCGCGCTCAAACGATAGCAATCCTCTTCGCGCAGGTAAATCGTGTAGGAATTCGGGACGCGATTGTCTTTGGTCTTTTGCTTGACGACTTCGCGCTCAAGAGCCTTGATTAGTTCGTTGGGCTCGACTTCCGTGCGCCGCTGAAAAAAATTCGTCAAACGCCCGATTATCAGGCTTGCCGGCTTCAACTTCGCCACCCCCAAAAAAAATTAGGAATTAGGAGTTAGGAATTAAAATCATTCCTCATTCCGCATTCCTAATTCCTAATTGCCTTTTTAAACCAGTTCGATAAGAACCATGGGCGCGGCGTCTCCGCGACGCGGCGAGAGTTTCAAAATTCGGGTGTAGCCGCCCGCGCGTTCGCTGTATTTGCCGGGAATTTCCTCGAAGATTTTATGAACGACGTCGACGTTGGCGACGAGACTTATGGCTTGGCGACGTGCGCTGAGGTCTCCGCGTTTGGCAAGCGTGATGACTTTCTCTGCGAACTTGCGAAGTTCCTTAGCCCGTGCTTCGGTCGTCTCTATGCGTTCGTGTTCAAAGAACGCGCTGAGCAAGCTCTTGAACATAGCCTTGCGTGCGCCGGAATTTCTGCCGAGTTTCCTGTAGCTCATTAAGTTTCCTCCTTCCTGCAAGAATCAATCGCCTAAAAGATTCGCGCCCGGCGGATTGGGCGACTGCTTGAACGAGACGCCGAGCTGATCCATTGTGTGCTTAATTTCTTCAAAAGACTTGCGTCCGAGGTTGCGAACCTTGAGCATTTCCTCTTCGGACTTGTCGGCCAAATCGGCGACGATGTGAATGCCCGCCCGCTTAAGGCAGTTGGTCGAACGAACGGACAATTCCAGTTCTTCAATCGGCTTGGACAAATTTTTGTCCAGCGTCATTGCGCCGTCGTCGGTGGTCTCTGCTTCGACGGGCTCTTCCTCTTCGGCGACTTCCTCAATCGCGACGATGCCGTCCATGTTCTGGAAAAGCTTCATGTGCGCGATTAGGATGGCAGCCGCCTTGGACAGTGCCTCTTCGGGGCGGAGCGTGCCGTTCGTCCAAATCTCAAGCGTCAACTTGTCGAAGTCCATTTCGTTGCCTACGCGGGTGTCCTCGACGTTGTAATTGACGCGCAAGACGGGCGAGAAAATCGAATCGACGGGGATGGTGCCGAGAACGTCATCGGGATTTTTATTTTTTTCCGCCTGGTCGTAGCCGCGTCCCGTGCGAGCCGTCATTCCCATGTTAAGCTTGCCGATGTCATTCAGCCAGGCGATATGCAAGTCGGGATTAAGAATTTCGACGTTGCCTGCGTCGCCGTCAAGTACGCGAATGTCGCGTGCCGTAACCTCGCGTCTGTCGCCGGGCGAATGCTTGCCGCTTTTGATTTCCTCTTCGACGTCGACGTCGATGCGGAGCTTGTAAGTGCGCGGGGTAGCGGCCACCACTTGCGCGAAGAATTGATTGGGCTGGTCGGTTTCCTCGTCGATTTTCAAGTAAAGTTGCTTGATGTTGAGGACAATGTTGGTAACGTCTTCGCGAACGCCGGGAATCGTCGAAAACTCGTGAAGGACGCCATCAATCCTAATCGACGTGACGGCTGCGCCTTCCAAGCTTGACAGGAGCATTCGGCGCAAGCTGTTGCCGATTGTGATGCCGTAGCCGCGTCCGAGCGGTTCGCAGACAAACTTGCCGTAATTGCCGTCGTCGCTTATCTCAACCATTTCAATCTTCGGCGGCTTTTGATTTTCGTTCTTGTCGTTGTCAGTCATAAGAGGCTCCTTTCACAGAAAATTTCTGTCGGGATTCTCTAATTATCTGGAGTACAACTCAATGATTGACTGTTCGTTGACGGGGATGTCGCTGATGTCTTCGCGGGTGGGGAAGCGCGTGACCGAGCCCTTGAGGTTGGCTTGATTTGAATCAATCCAGGGCGGCGCGCTTAAGGCGTTGTTGACTTCCTTAATCGCCTTGAAAACTTCCTTGCCCTGACTCTTTTCGCACACTTCGACGACGTCGCCGACTTTGACGAGCGCGGAGGGGATGTCGACGCGCTTGCCGTTGACAGTGATGTGACCGTGGCGAACGAATTGGCGAGCTTGGCGGCGGGTGTTGGCGAAGCCCATGCGGAAGACGACGTTATCAATGCGGCGTTCGAGCAGGATGAGCAGGTTTTCGCCCGTGACGCCAGGCATCTTCTTGGCCTTTTCGTAGTAGTTGCGGAATTGGCGTTCGAGCACGCCGTAGATGAATTTCGCCTTTTGTTTCTCTTTGAGCTGGAGCCCGTATTCGCTGACTTTGCGCCCCATGCGTTGTTGTTGCTGATGTTTCTTTTCGCTGACCTTGCGCGAGCGACCGATAACAGCCTGTTCAATTCCGAGTGCGCGGCAGCGTTTCAAAGCGGGAGTTCTGTCGATTGCCATATTTGCACCTCCAAATTAAACTCTTCTGCGTTTCGGCGGACGGCAGCCGTTGTGCGGAATGGGCGTCACGTCTTTAATCATGTTGACTTCGAGCCCCGTGGCTTGGAGCGAACGAATAGCCGCCTCACGCCCCGCGCCGGGACCTTTGACGTAAACTTCGATTTGCTTCAAGCCGTGTTCCATAGCCGCCTTTGCCGCGACTTCAGCCGCCATCTGCGCGGCGAAGGGTGTCGACTTGCGCGAGCCTCTGAAACCGAGCCCGCCTGCCGATGCCCAAGAAATTGCGTTGCCGCTTTTGTCGGTGAGCGTGACAATCGTATTGTTAAACGTGGAGCTGATATGCGCCACGCCGTATTCGATATTCTTGCGAACTTTCTTTTTGGCGCGGACTGTTCTCTTAGTTGCCACCTGTTTTAGCCTCCTTTTTGGGATTAAAGATTAGGGATTAGCAAACGCCGCGAAGTTTAGAGGCGCGCATGGACGCGCGCCTAGCGCGGACTTGCGCGCACACGCCGCGACTTGAAACCTGGATGCGGCTTTCTTTGCTACTTGCTTTCGACAGTCAAAGAAAGTAGTTAAACCAATTTAAAGTCATTGAAACGCCGATTCGTAGCCGCCGACTCAACAACCCCTAATCACTTGCCCTTTTATTCCTTCTTCTTGCCTTGGACGAGCTTCTTCGGGCCCTTGCGAGTCCGAGCGTTGTTTTTGGTGTTCTGTCCGCGTACAGGCAAGCCGAGACGGTGACGGCGTCCGCGATAACAGCCAATATCAATGAGTCGCTTGATGTCCATCTGAACGTCGCGGCGAAGGTCGCCCTCCACTACGAAATTGTGGTCGATGGCATCACGAAGTTTGACAACCTCGTCGTCCGTGAGATCTTTCGTGCGCGTGTCGGGATTGACGCCCGTCATCGCCAAAATTTTTTGGGACGTGGGCAACCCGATTCCGTAAATGTACGTCAACGCGTATTCGATTCTCTTGTCACGGGGCAAATCTACACCGGCTATACGTGCCATAAAGTTTTCACCTCCTTAAAGTTTATCCCTGACGCTGTTTGTGCTTGGGATTTTCGCAGATAACCATGACGCGCCCTTTGCGCTTGATGATTTTGCATTTGTCGCACAGTTTTTTGACCGACGGTCTTACTTTCATTTTGAGCCGCCTCCTTAAACGATTTGATAATGTATCACGTTTGTCGATTAATGTCCAGTTTTTTTTAGGAGCCGTCGGCAGACTTTAGCAGGTGACGGTTATTTTTCCGCCTGACTTCGTTGTTGCGCGCTCGACGTACCGAAGTACGCCTTCGCGCTTACGCCTCGTCATGCGAAAAAATTCCTCGTCACATCGTGATTTGAGTTTGCCAACCGCACCTTAAAGACAAAGGAAAAGGGACAAGGGACAAGTTCAGTCCCCCGCCCCTAAGTTTCAGTCCCTGTTCATTTGAAACGGTAGGTGATGCGCCCGCGCGTCAAGTCGTAGGGCGTGAGTTCGATTGTGACTTTGTCGCCGGGGAGGATGCGGATGAAGTTCATGCGGATTTTCCCCGACACGTGAGCCAAAACCTTATGCCCGTTCGCCAATTCGACTTGAAACATCGCGTTCGGCAAGGCCTCCAAGACTTTGCCCTCGACTTCGATTACGTCTTGCTTTGACATTGCGTCGACCCCCTCAGCCATTCACCGAGGTCAAGACTTTAATCAAAGCTTCGGTGACTTTGTCGATGTGCTGTCTGCCGTCGACTTCCGTGTACAAGCCCGCGCGTTTGTAGTAGTCAATCAGCGGGCGCGTCGATTCGACGTAGACGTTGAGCCGATTAGTCAGTGTTTCGACGGTGTCATCTGCGCGCTGATAAAGTTCGCCGCCGCATTCGTCGCAAATGCCTTCGACTTTCGGCGCATTGAAGTCAACGTGGTAAGTCGCGCCGCAATTTTTGCACACTCTGCGCCCGACCGAACGTCCGATTAAATCTTCGGCGGGGACAGCGATATTCAACACCGCCGTCAATTTTTTGCCGAGTTCGGACAAAATGCCGTTTAGGGCGTCGGCCTGTTCTACGGTGCGCGGGAAGCCGTCAAGGATGAAACCGTTCTTGCAGTCGTCCTTGGCAAGGCGTTCGCGCACGATGCCGATTGTCACTTCGTCGGGAACGAGTTTGCCCGCGTCCATGCAAGCCTTTGCCTGCTTGCCGAGCTCCGTGCCTTCCTTGACTGCCGCGCGGAACATGTCGCCCGTCGCGATTTGCGGGATTGAAAATTCTTTTACCAACTTGGCCGCCTGCGTACCTTTGCCGGCTCCGGGCGCACCCATCAATACTATTTGCATTTTGGTTTCCTCACTTCATGAAGCCTTCGTAATGCCGCATAACGACCATAGCCTCGATTTGTTTCATAGTGTGAAGCGCGACGCTCACGACAATCAAAAGCGCCGTGCCTCCGAAGTATACGCCTTGAATGTGCGTAGCCCCGCCGATTAAATTCGGCAATACCGCGATAAAAGCCAAGTACAACGAGCCCGCCGTAACCAGCCGCGTCAGCACGTAGTCAACGTAATCCGCCGTCGGCTGCCCCGGCCGTATTCCAGGTATGAACGCGCCGTATTTTTTGAGATTGTCCGCCATATCGGGGATTTTGACCGTGACCGCCGTGTAAAAGTACGTGAAGAAAATTATCATCACGACGTACAGAAAAGTTTGGAGCGGCGTGCCCCATTGCAGGTAAGCCGCAACTTTTTGGATTGTCGGATTGTCAATGAACTGAACGACGGTTATCGGGAACATGAGCACGGACGAGGCGAAGATAATCGGAATGACGCCCGCAGGATTGACTTTCAGCGGCAAATGGCTTTGGTGCCCGCCGTATGCTCGCGCGCCGACAACTCTTTTCGCGTAGGTTATCGGTATCCTGCGCAGAGCCGCCTCGACGTAGATGACGAACACGATCATTGCGATTGCTATCAGCGCGAAGAGCACGACGCTGAAATAATTTATCGTGCCCGCCTGGACGTATTGGAAAATCGTCGCAATGTTTTTCGGCAAAGCCGCCACGATGCCCGCGAAGATTATCAGCGAAATGCCGTTGCCGACGCCCTGCGCGGTTATCTGTTCGCCAATCCACATCAAGAGCGTGGTGCCCGCCGTCAGCGTTATCGCGATTATCAAGATGTTGACGGGGTTTGGATTGAGAATCGCCGCCTTGAGCCCGATTGACATTCCGATTGCTTGAAGGAAAGCCAGCACGACAGTCAGCTTGCGCGTGACGCGAGTGGATTTCTTGTGACCTTCCGCGCCTTCCTTCGACCACTGCTCAAGCGTGGGGACAACGACCGTCAACAGCTGCATGATAATCGCCGCGTTGATGTAGGGCGTGATGCTCATTGCGAAGATTGAGAACTTGCTGAACGCGCCGCCCGAAAATAAATCCAACAGCCCGAATAAGCTTCCGTTGTTGAAAAGCTGTTCGATGGCCGAAGGGTCTACGCCGGGCACGGGGATGTGCGTCCCCATGCGGAACACCGCGAACATAATCAGCGTAAAGATGATTCGTTGCCTAAGCTCAGGTATCTTGAAGATGTTTGACAGAGCCGCCAGCACTTCAAATCACCTCATGCGAGCCGCCTGCCGCCTCAATCTTTTGAATCGCGGATTTGGTGAAGCCTTGCGCTTTGACAGTCAATTTCTTGGTCAGTTCGCCGTTGCCGAGAATGCGCACGCCGTCGAGGACGTTTTTGAGAATGCCCATTTCTACGAGCGCGACGGCGTCGACGGTCATGTCGTCATCGAAGACGTTGAGCGTTTCGACGTTGACTTCGGCGTATTCCTTGCGCCAAATGTTTTTAAAGCCGCGTTTGGGCAAGCGACGATAAATGGGCATCTGCCCGCCTTCAAAGCCCGGACGAACGCCGCCGCCGCTGCGAGACTTTTGGCCTTTGTGGCCGCGTCCCGACGTTTTGCCGCAGCCGGAGCCCGTGCCGCGTCCGAGACGAGTTTTATCCTTGCGCGCGCCATCGGCCGGCTTGAGTTCGTGCAATTTCATAAGCTTAACCCCCTTCCGATTTATTTTGCAACCTTATCTGCCGCGTCTTCGACTTCTTCGACCTTCACGAGATGTTCGACCTTGTGAATTTGACCGCGAATGGTCGGGGAGTCGGGCAGAATCGAAAAGGAATTCAGCTTGCGCAATCCGAGCGAGCGGACGGTTTTGCGTTGAGTTTCGGGAGTGCCGATGACGCTTCTGACCAATGTAATTTTCAGCTTAGCCATTAATCAGCCCTCCTTAGTTGAAAAGTTCGGCGACGGTCTTGCCGCGCAGTTCGGCGACGACTTGAGCGCGCTTTAGCATTTTGAGGCCTTCGAGTGTGGCGCGCACCATGTTGTTGGGGTTGGATGAGCCGAGCGATTTAGTCAAGATGTCGTGTACGCCCGCCAGTTCCAAGACGGCACGAGCGGGGCCGCCCGCGATGACGCCGGTACCTTTGGAGGCGGGGCGCAACATGACTTTGCCCGCGCCGAAGACGCCGACGATGCCGTGAGGAATCGAACGGTCTTTGAGCGCGACCTCGATGAGATTTTTCTTCGCGTCGTCCACGCCCTTGCGAATCGCTTCGGGAACTTCGGCAGCCTTGCCGAGCCCGACGCCGACTTTACCTTCGCGGTTGCCGACGACGACCAGCGCGCTGAATGAGAATCTGCGACCGCCCTTGACGACTTTTGCGACACGATTTATAAAGACAACCTTCTCCTCGAATTCGGGAGTTTCAGTTTCATTTCGGGGCATTAGTTCAGCCTCCTTTGCTTAGAATTTGAGACCGCCTTCGCGAGCCGCTTCAGCCAAAGCCGCAACGCGTCCGTGGTAAATGTAGCCGCCGCGATCGAAGACGACTTCGCTGATGCCCTTTTCCAGAGCTTTTTTGGCGATAGCCGCGCCGACAGCCTTTGCCGCCGCGATGTTGCCGCCTTTGCCTTTGAAGTCTTTATCGAGCGAGCTTGCCGCCGCGAGCGTCATGCCCTTTTCGTCGTCGATAATCTGGGCGTAGATGTGCGCCAACGAGCGGAACACATTCAAGCGCGGACGCTCTGCCGTGCCCGCCACGCGGTTGCGAACGCGCAGATGTCTCTTTTGGCGAGTTTTGTTTTTGTCTGCCTTAAGAAGCACTTTCGGACTTCCTCCTTCGCCATGGATTTAAAAAATTTTTTAGTCGCGGAAATCGTCGTGCTCCGCGATAATTTCAATCTCGTTGCCTTCGGGGTCGACGACGACAGCCTCGTAATAGCCGTCGCCGGTGGTGCGTGCGCCGCTTACGACGATAACGCCTTCCGCGTCGAATTTTTTCATCATGTCGTCAACGTCCTTGCGGTCGCCGACACAAATCGCGATGTGGTGGTAACCCGTGCGGTAGCGGTCTTTTTTCGGGTCGGCGGAGCTGTTGCGCGTCATAATTTCCAAACGCGAGCCGTCCGCGAAGCTCAAGAAGTAATTGCTGAAGTCGTTGCGGAAGTTGGTGTACTTTGAGCCCGCCTTCGCGTTGAAGTACTTGACGAAGAAATCTTTCTCCGCCTCCAAATCGTTGACGTACATAGCGACGTGGTCGATTTTCATGATTGTTACCTCCGTTCAAACTTTCTGATCGGCAGTCGAGAATTACTTCTTGCCCTTGGCGCCTGCCTTGCCTTCCTTGCGGCGGATGTGTTCGCCCGCGTATTTGATGCCTTTGCCCTTGTAGGGTTCGGGTTCGCGCCAACCGCGAATGTTGGCGGCGACCGCGCCGACGAGTTCCTTATCGATGCCGTGGACTGTTATCGTCGTGGCAGTGGGCGCGTCGAGCGTGATACCCTTAGGCGGTTCGATAATCACGGGGTGAGAGTAGCCGAGCGACAGGTTCAAGTTCTTGCCCTGCTTGGCGGCACGATAGCCGACGCCCGCGATTTCGAGATTTTTGGTGAAGCCTGTGGTCACGCCGACGACCATGTTGTTGATCAGCGTGCGCGAGAGTCCGTGCAGACTTCTGTGCGTTTTATCGTCCGAGGGGCGCGTCACCGTCAAGACGCCGTCCTCAATGCTTATTTTCATTTCCGTGGAGATCTTGCGGGACAATTCGCCCTTGGGACCTTTGACGTGCACCAGATTATCTTCACCGACACTTACGGTGACGCCGGCGGGGATGTGTATTGGTGCCCTTCCGATTCGTGACATGTCAGCACCTCCAAAAGTTTTTTACCAGACGTAAGCGATAACTTCACCGCCGAGGCCTGCTTTGCGAGCCTGCTTGTCGCTCATGATGCCTTGCGAGGTGGAGATAATCGCGATACCGAGCCCGCCGAGCACACGTGGAATATCTTTCCGTTTGGTGTATTGGCGAAGCCCCGGCCTGGAGATGCGCTTGATGCCCGTAATGACTTTTTCGCGTTCGGGACCGTATTTAAGCTTGACGGTCAAAACGCCCTGCTTATTGTCCTCTGCGAAGGTGAAATCTTTGATGAAACCTTCCCGCTTGAGCACGTCGGCGATAGCGACTTTGATTTTGGAGCCGGGAATTTCAACCTTGTCGTGGTAGACGGAATTGGCATTGCGAATGCGAGTGAGCATATCCGCAATAGGATCAGTCATTCCCATAGAATCGATATCCTCCTTTCGATTGAATGAATTACCAACTGGATTTGGTTATACCGGGGATGTCGCCGGCGTAGCTGTGGACACGGAAGCAGATGCGGCACATTTGGAACTTGCGGATGTAGCCGTGGGGTCTGCCGCAGATTTTGCAGCGGTTGTACTTGCGGGTCGAGAATTTGGGTTCTTTGCTCCACTTTTCGATTAAAGCTTTCTTCGCCATTTGATAATCACTTCCTGACTAACTGAAATGTTGACGTTACGAAGCTAGCAATGCGCAGCGTTGCGTATGGACGCGGTGACCAACTTTGAACAGAATAACGTTGGAGCGCGACCGCAGGATGCAACGTCACGTTGCGGCGAACGGCATACCCAAGAGCGAGAGGAATTCACGCGCCTCTTCGTCGGATTTGGCCGTCGTGACGATGATAATATCCATGCCGCGAATTTTTTCGATTTTGTCGTATTCGATTTCGGGGAAGATGAGCTGTTCCTTGACGCCGATAGCGTAATTGCCTCTGCCGTCGAAGGAATTTCTGCTGACGCCTCTGAAGTCGCGAACGCGCGGCAAGGCAACGTTCATGAACTTGTCGAGGAATTCATACATACGGCGGCCGCGCAGGGTGACTTTGCAACCGATAGGCATACCGGTGCGGAGTTTCCAGGCGGCAAGGGATTTGCGTGCGCGAGTGATGACGGGCTTTTGGCCTGCGATAGTGGTCAAGTCGGCAACGGCCGATTCGAGGACTTTGGCATTGCCGACGGCATCGCCGCACGCCATATTGATGACGATTTTTTCAAGCTTGGGCACCTGCATGACGTTCTTGTAAGAGAATTTTTGGGTCAAAGCGGGAATAACTTCGGCTTTGTACTTGTCGAGAAGTCTGCTCAAGATAACACCTCCTTACTCAATGACTTCGCCGCATTTTTTGCATACGCGAGCGTTTTTGCCGTTAATGTCCTTGTGGCCGATACGAGTGGGCTTGTTGCAAGCGGGGCAAACGAGCTGAACTTTGCAAGCGTGCAAGGGCATTTCCTTGGTGATGATGCCGCCGTTGGGAACTTTGAGGCTGGGCTTGCTGTGGCGTTTGACTTTGTTGACGCCTTCGACGACGACCTTGCCTGCTTTGGGCATGGCGGTGATGATTTTGCCCTGCTTGCCCTTATCCTTGCCGGAAAGGACGACGACCGTGTCGCCCTTTTTGACGTGCAGTTTAACCAGTGACAACTCGGCACCTCCTTTCCTTTACAAAACTTCGGGCGCGAGAGAAATAATTTTCATGAAGTCTTTATCGCGAAGTTCGCGGGCAACGGGTCCGAAAATACGCGTGCCGCGCGGGGTTTTGTCCTCTTTGATGATGACGGCGGCATTTTCGTCGAAGCGAATGTAGGAGCCGTCGGGGCGGCGCAAGCCCTTCTTGGAACGAACGACGACCGCTTTGACGACGTCGCCCTTTTTGACTTGACCGCCGGGCGTGGCGGATTTGACGGAGGCAACGATGATGTCGCCGATGTTGGCGTAGCGGCGGAAGGAGCCGCCGAGGACGCGAATGCACATAATTTCCTTTGCGCCGGTGTTATCGCCGACGTTGAGGCGCGATTGTTGCTGAATCACGATTTAACCTCCTTTCTTTGACTAGGGAATTAGGGAACTAGGTTTTAGGGAATTAGTAAAAAGCTGTTTCCCTGCTTCCCTAATGCTCTGTTTCCCTACTTAGCCTTCTCGACGATTTGAACGAGCCGCCAACGTTTTTCCTTCGACAGCGGGCGCGTTTCCATGATAGAAACTTTATCGCCGACGTGTGCTTCGCCGTTTTCGTCATGAGCCTTGAACTTGACGGTGCGCTTGACGGCTTTTTTGTAAAGTTTGTGCTGAACGAGTTCTTCAATGGCGACGACGATGGTCTTGTCCATTTTATCGCTGACGACCTTGCCGACGCGCACTTTGCGCTCGTTGCGTTTGATTTGTTCGCTCACGATAACGCCTCCTTACTGACGAATGCCGAGCGCGGCTTCATGCTGAATGGTTTTGATTTGGGCGATGGAGCGTTTGACTTCGCGAATGCGCATGGGGTTTTCGAGCTGACCCGTGGCGTGCTGAAAGCGGAGGTTGAAAAGTTCTTCCTTGAGCGATTTGATTTTTTCGGTCTGTTCGTCGGCTGACAAATCGCGAATTTCATTAACTTTCATGAGCGTCACCGCCTTCTTTGGCAGCAGATTCAGCCGCTTGAGCTTCTGCCGCGTGTTCCTGTTCGTAGGCGGCGTGAGCGGCGCGCTTGGCATCTGCGAGAGTTTCATTAACGACGGGGACGTAAACGTCACCTTGGTGGTCTGAAACGATGAATTTGGTTTTAATGGGCAACTTGTGGCCGGCAAGGCGCATTGCTTCGGCGGCAATCTCTTTCGGGACGCCTGCCATTTCAAACAAGACGCGACCGGGCTTGACGACGGCAACCCAGTATTCGGGCGAGCCTTTGCCGCTGCCCATACGAGTTTCGGCGGGTTTGGCAGTGACGGGCTTGTCGGGGAAAATTTTTATCCAGACTTGACCGCCGCGGCGAATGTAACGCGTCATTGCGATACGAGCCGCCTCAATCTGACGATTGGTTATCCAAGCGGGCTCAAGCGCGACCAAACCGTACTGACCGTGAGCGATCGTGTTGCCGCGATTGGATTTGCCCTTCATGCGACCGCGGAATTGCTTGCGGTACTTCGTCCTCTTCGGAATCAACATTACGCTTCGCCCCCTTCAGCTTGACGGACGCCCTTGTCCTTTTTGTCGGGGAGAATTTCGCCCTTGAAAATCCAAACCTTGATGCCGATGCGCCCGTAAGTGGTGTTCGCCTCCGCGAAACCGTAATCGATGTCTGCGCGCAGGGTGTGCAAGGGGATTGAGCCTTCGCGGTAGGATTCGCTGCGAGCAATTTCCGCGCCGCCGAGGCGACCGCTGCACGCGATTTTGATACCCTTGGCACCGAGGCGCATTGTCCTGCCGACAGCCTGTTTCATGGCGCGGCGGAAGGCGATACGGCGTTCCAACTGCGAGGCGATATTTTCTGCCACGAGCAACGCGTCCAAATCGGGTTGGCGAATCTCCATGATGTTAATATCGACGCGCTTTTCGGTGAGCTTCTTGAGTTTGTTTTTGATGTCCTCTATGCCCGCGCCGCCGCGTCCGATAACCATACCGGGCTTGGCAGTGTGAATCGTAAGCTTGAGGCGTTTTTCCGAGCGTTCAATCTCAATGCGCGAGACGCCCGCCGAGGACAACTGCTTATCGGTTTTGATGGCCTTGCGGATTTTGATGTCTTCGTGAAGATTTGTCGCGAAGTCCTTATCGGCATACCATTTCGCGTCCCACGTCTTGACTATGCCGAGGCGAATTCCGTGCGGATGTACCTTCTGACCCAAACCGTTTCCCTCCTTCGATTATTTTTGTTCGTCGACAGTTTCTTTTTCGCTGACGACAACCGTGATATGCGAGGTGTGCTTGAGGATGCCGAACGCTTGACCGCGCGAGCGGGGGTGATACCTTTTGATTGTCGGTCCCTGGTCGACGAAACAAGTCGAGACGAAAAGTTTTTCGGCGTCCATGTCGAAATTGTTTTCGGCGTTGGCTACGGCACTCTTGAGCACTTTGGCAATGAGCCCCGAGCCGCGTTTGGGCGTGAATTTCAAAATCGCGAAGGCGTCCGCAACGTCCTTGCCGCGAATCAAATCCATGACGATGCGGACTTTGCGCGGCGCAATTCTCACATACTTGGCGATTGCTTTGGCTTCCTTGACTTCTGCCACGTGATGACCTCCTTTCGACAGCCTTTAGCTGACAGATTATTTGAGCGACATTTTGCGTTCTTCGCCGGCGTGACCTTTGAAAGTGCGCGTGGGAGCGAATTCGCCGAGCTTGTGCCCGACCATATCTTCCGTGACGTAAACAGGTACGTGCTTGCGGCCGTCGTGGACGGCGATTGTGTGTCCGACGAACGCAGGAAGAATCGTTGAGCTGCGCGACCAGGTGCGGATGACTTTCTTATCGTTGGCGTCGTTGAGAGCCTCGATTTTCTGCAAAAGCTTTTCCTGCACGAACGGGCCTTTCTTAACAGACCTGGACAAAGTTGTTTCCTCCTTCCCGCTTACTTACGCCGACGAACGATAAGCTTGTCGGATGCTTTCTTCTTGCGAGTCTTGGCACCCATAGCGCACTTGCCCCACTTGGTGACGGGGTGCTTGCGGCCGACAGGGCTGCGACCTTCGCCGCCGCCGTGCGGATGGTCTACAGGGTTCATTGCCACGCCGCGATTGGCGGGACGAATGCCCATCCAGCGCGAACGACCTGCCTTGCCGATTGTGATGTTCTCGTGGTCAAGGTTGCCGACCTGTCCGATAGTTGCGCGGCAGTTGATGTGAACTTTGCGCACTTCGCCCGACGGCATACGAATCGTCGCGTAAATTCCCTCTTTGGCCATGAGCTGAGCCGCTGCGCCAGCACTGCGAACGAGTTGCCCGCCCTTGCCGATTTTCAGTTCGATGTTGTGAATCATGGTGCCGACGGGGATATTTTTCAGCGGCAAGGCGTTTCCGGTCTTGATGTCGGCTTCCGCGCCAGATTCGACCTTATCGCCGACCTTGAGCCCGTTGGGCGCGAGGATGTAGCGTTTTTCGCCGTCCGCGTAGTTGAGCAGGGCGATGCGCGCGCTGCGATTCGGATCGTATTCAATCGTTGCGACCTTGGCGGGGATGCCGTCTTTGTTGCGCTTGAAGTCGATTATGCGATAGCGACGCTTATGCCCGCCGCCTTGGTGACGAACCGTCAAACGTCCCTGCTGATTGCGACCGCCGTGCTTTTTGAGCGGCGCGAGCAAAGATTTTTCGGGCTTGTCCGTCGTGATTTCCTCGAACGTCGAAACTGTCATGTGACGGCGTCCGGGCGTGTAGGGCTTGAAAGATTTAATTCCCACTTACGTTTTACCTCCTTTGTCGAAAAATTTTTAAGCTCCGAAGAGTTCAATCGTCTGACCCGCCGCGAGCTTGACGATAGCTTTTTTGTAGCTGTTGGTCTTGCCGACCGTGCGGCCGCGACGTTTGGTCTTGCCCTTGACGTTAATCGTGTTGACCGCCAAAACGTCGACTTTGAAAATTTCCTCGACGGCTGCGGCGATTTGAATCTTGTTGGCGCGCTTATCGACGACGAAGACGAATTTGCCCTCCGTCATCAAGTCGGTGGAACGTTCGCTGATAAGCGGGCGAATCAAAATGTCTCTGGCCTCCATTACGCGTACACCTCCTCAATCTTCGCGACGGCGTCCTTGGTGAGGAAGAGTTTATCGCTGTTGAGAATGTCATAGACGTTGAGCTGAAGCGCGGCGATAGCCTTGGCGTTCTGCAGGTTGTTCGACGAGCGCGTTACGTTGTCGATGAGTTCGCGGGTAATGAACAGCGACTTGCAACCGTCGACGCCGAAAGTCTTTTGAAGTTCGACGAACTTTTTGGTCTTGGGCTCGTCGAAGTCAAGCTTATCCAGGACGATTAAATTGCCTTCGTTGAGCTTGTCGGTGAGGACGCACTTCAAAGCAAGGCGACGCTGTTTGCGCGGCATGGTGAAGGCGTAGTTGCGGGGATGCGGTCCGAAGATTGTGCCGCCGCCGCGCCAAAGGGGACTTCTGCGGGAACCTGCGCGGGCGCGACCTGTGCCTTTTTGCCGCCAAGGTTTTCTGCCGCCGCCGCGAACATCTGCGCGGGTTTTGGTATCGTGCGTGCCGAGTCTCCACGACGCCATTTGCATGACGACCGCTTGATGGACAAGCCCTTCGTTAATCTCGACGCTGAAAATTTCTTCGCTGAGTTCGATATCGCCGACCTTTTTGTTGGCCATATCGTAGACTGCTACAGTTGGCATTATCTCGTATCCTCCTTTCGATGATTATTTGTGCTTGCGCGTGGGCTTAACGGTTTCGCGGACGATGACGAGGCTTTTCTTCGCGCCGGGGATTGCGCCCTTGATTAAGAGCAAATTCCTGTCGGCGTCGACCTTAACGACCGTCAACCGCTGAATCGTCGTGCGAATGCCGCCCATGCGTCCGGGAAGCCGCTTGCCTTTGATGACGCGACCGCCGGGGCCGGAAAGCATTGCGCCTGTTGAGCCGGGCTCGCGGTGTGACTTTGAGCCGTGACCCATGGGGCCGCGCGCGAAGTTGTGACGCTTGATTGAGCCCGCGAAGCCTTTGCCCTTCGACGTGCCGATAACGTCAACCAATTCGCCCGCCGCGAAGATGTCTACGCCGATGACGTCGCCGACCTTGTATTCGGACTCCGCCGCAAGACGCAATTCGCGAATGAACTTGACGGGTTTGACTTCAGCCTTCTTGAACTGACCCATGTCGGGCTTGTTGACTCTGTCCTCTTTGACTTCGCCGAAGCCGAGCTGAACCGCGCAGTAGCCGTCGGTGTCGACGGTCTTGTTGCGAATGACGACGTTGTTGCCCGTTTCGACTACCGTGACGGGAATGACGCGCCCTTCCTCCGTGAAGATTTGCGTCATGCCGAGCTTAATGCCTAAAATCGCCTTTGCCAATGTTTTCACCTCCCGATTAAACCTTAATCTCGATGTCAACACCGGCGGGCAAATCCAGCCGCATGAGCGCATCAACCGTCTTGTGGGTCGGCTGAAGGATGTCAATCAAGCGTTTGTGCGTGCGCATCTCGAATTGTTCACGCGAATCCTTGTTGATGTGCGGCGAGCGCAGGATTGTGTAGATGTTCTTTTCTGTCGGCAAGGGGATGGGACCCGATACCAACGCGCCGGTTTTCTTGGCGGTCTCCACAATCTTGGCCGCGCTCTGGTCCAACGACTTGTGGTCGTAGGCTTTGAGGCGAATCCTGATTTTCTGTTGCTTTGCCAAAACAATTCCTCCTTAGTCGGAAGTCTTAGCTTCCAACGTTGCTCCGTAGCAGTTCCCTCGACAAGGCGGAATGTTCCTTGCCTAGCAATCTGCCGTGTCAAAGCTTAGCGGCGTGTTGCGAATAAAAATTATAGCAAGCGTTGCCGTCGGTTTCAAGAAAAATTTTTTTACAGCGTGACGTTGCAAGGGACAGAGGCGCGCATGGACGCGCGCCGCCCGCGTCTTGTTGCGTGATGCAACAACAGCGGGCACGAGCGGCTTCGGCTTGGCTCAACGTTTCGCCCACGACGTCTGAACGCCCCCGCGAGGGGTCTTTTCTTTTGCAACTTTTCTTTGGACAAGCAAAGAAAAGTTGATCCTAAACATAAAAGTTATTGAACCGTTGAATCGAAGGGAACCGCCGCCGCCACGACAAGCCCAAGCTGTCTTTGCGCCCTTTTGCTTAGCCAACGAAAGGACGCCCGCCCCTAATCAGCAACAGCGGCCGGCAATCAGTTTTTGGGCTGACTACCGACCGCCTCACCGATTTATTGACTGAGTGTCAAAAAATTTTTACGCTTCAAGAATCTCGATAACACGACCCGAACCGACCGTATGACCGCCCTCGCGGATAGCGAAGAGCAAGCCTTTTTCAATCGCAATCGGGGTAATGAGCTCGACCGTCATTTCGATGTGATCGCCGGGCATGCACATTTCAGCGGCGTTGCCGTTGGTGTCTTTCAGGTCGCTGACTACGCCCGTGACGTCCGTCGTGCGGAAGTAGAATTGCGGACGATAGTTCGCGAAGAACGGAGTGTGACGGCCGCCTTCGTCCTTGGTCAAGACGTAAACTTGAGCTTTGAACTTCGTGTGCGGATGAATCGAACCGGGCTTGGCGATAACTTGACCGCGTTCAATTTCCTTGCGGTCGACGCCGCGCAGGAGGACACCGACGTTGTCGCCGGCAACCGCGCTGTCGAGGAGCTTGCGGAACATTTCAATGCCCGTGGCAACCGACTTGCGGGGCTCGTCGCGAAGACCAACGATCTCAACCGGCTCGTTGAGTTTCAACATGCCGCGCTCAACACGACCCGTCGCAACCGTGCCGCGTCCCGTAATCGTGAAGACGTCTTCAACCGGCATAAGGAAGGGCTTATCGGTGTCGCGGGTAGGAGTCGGAATGTATTCGTCGACAGCGTCAAGCAGCTTGAGGATGTTTTTCTTTTGTTCTTCGTCGCCTTCGAGGGCAAGCAGAGCCGAGCCCGCGATAACGGGAATGTCGTCGCCGGGGAATTCGTATTTGCTCAAAAGTTCGCGGACTTCCATTTCGACGAGTTCAAGGAGTTCGGGGTCGTCGACTTGGTCAACCTTGTTGAGGAAAACGACAATGGCGGGGACGCCGACCTGACGGGCAAGCAGAATGTGTTCGCGCGTCTGAGGCATGGGACCGTCGGAGGCAGCAACGACGAGAATCGCGCCGTCCATTTGCGCCGCGCCCGTGATCATGTTCTTGATATAGTCGGCGTGGCCGGGGCAGTCGACGTGAGCATAATGGCGTTTTTCGGTCTCGTATTCGACGTGCGCGGTGTTAATCGTGATGCCGCGTTCGCGTTCTTCAGGCGCCTTGTCGATGTTCTCATAGGATTCGTATTTCGCGAAACCCTTTTCAGAGAGGATCTTGGTAATGGCAGCCGTCAACGTGGTCTTGCCGTGGTCGATGTGTCCGATAGTACCGATGTTTACGTGGGGTTTACTGCGGTCAAATTTCTGTTTTGCCATAAAATGAACAACTCCTTAGTTGTAAAAAAATTTTCTGAGCCTCTAATCCCTAGTTCCTAGTTCCTACACAGGCTCTCCCTTGTATCTCGCAACAATCGCTTCCGAAATATTTTTCGGAACTTCGTCGTAGTAGGCAACTTCCATTGAGTAGGTACCGCGCCCTTGAGTCTTTGAGCGCAGGTCGGTTGAGTAGCCGAACATTTCGGACAGCGGCACGAACGCGTGAATGATTTGCAAGTTGTTGCGCGGCTCCATGCCGTCAATCTTCCCGCGCCGCGAATTCAAATCGCCGATAACGTCGCCCATGTAATCTTCGGGCACGGTGACTTCAACCTTGACGTAGGGCTCCAGCAGGACGGGCTTAGCCTTTTCGGCCGCCGCCTTGAACGCCATAGAGCCCGCGATTTTGAAGGCCGCCTCGCTCGAATCGACTTCGTGGAAGCTGCCGTCGTAAACGGTCGCCTTCACGTCGACAATCGGGAAACCGGCAAGCACGCCGTTCTCCATTGCCTGCTTAATGCCCGCCTCAATCGGATTGATGTACTCTTTGGGAATGACGCCGCCGACGATTTTATTTTCAAAGACGAAGCCGCCGCCGGTCTCGTTGGGCTCAATTTCAATCCAACAATGACCGTATTGCCCGTGACCGCCCGTTTGACGGACGAATTTGCCTTCGCCCTTTTGCGTCTTGCGAATGGTCTCGCGGTAAGCAACTTGCGGCTCGCCAACCTTGCAGTCGACGTGAAACTCTTGCAACATGCGGTCGACGATGATTTGCAAATGCAATTCGCCCATGCCCGAAATAATGACTTGTCCCGTCTCGGCGTCGGTGCGGACTTTGAAAGTCGGATCTTCCTCGGCAAGTTTTTGGAGCGCGATTCCCATTTTATCCTGGTCGTTTTTGGTGGAGGGTTCGACGGCCACGGAAATGACGGGGTCGGGGAATTCCATTGACTCAAGGATAATCGGGTGCGCCTCGTCGCAGAGGGTGTCGCCGGTCGTCGTGTCCTTCAAGCCGACAGCCGCCGCGATGTCGCCGCTGTAAACAACGTCGATTTCCTTGCGGTTGTTGGCGTGCATTTGCAGGATTCGCCCGATGCGTTCCTTTTTGCCCTTCGTCGAGTTGTAGACGTAGCTGCCGCTTTTCAGCGAGCCGCTGTAGACGCGGAAGAACGCCAGCTTGCCAACGAACGGGTCAGTCATAATCTTGAACGCCAACGCGGCAAAAGGTTCGTCGTCGCTTGCAGGGCGGGTATCTTCGGTGCCGTCGGGCTTGGTGCCCTCAATCGGCGGAATATCTGTCGGGGCGGGCATATAGTCAACAATCGCGTCCAAAAGCGGCTGAACGCCGCGATTTCGGTAGGACGTGCCGCAAGTGACGGGCGTCATTTTGCATTCGATTGTCGCCTTGCGAATCACGGCCTTGACTTCGTCGATTGTGACTTCTTCGCCGCCGAGATATTTTTCCATGAAGTCGTCGTCGAGTTCCGCGCAGGACTCAAGCAACTTGTCGCGATAATCTTCCGCCATGTCAATCATATCGGCGGGGATGTCGACTTCCTTTGAAACTTTGCCGAGGTCGTCGTCATAGACGATAGCCTCCATCTTGACGAGGTCGACAATGCCTTGGAAGCTGTCCTCCGCGCCGATTGGCAGTTGAATCGCAACGGCATTGGTGTGAAGTCTGTCGCGCATCATCTGAATGACGTGATAGAAATCTGCGCCCGTGATGTCCATTTTGTTGACGTAAGCCATGCGCGGGACGTTGTAGCGTTCGGCTTGCCGCCAAACAGTTTCCGTTTGAGGTTCGACGCCGCCGCGAGCCGTAAGAATCGCAAGCGCGCCGTCCAAAACTCTCAAAGACCTTTCGACTTCGACCGTGAAGTCAACGTGACCGGGCGTGTCGATGATGTTGATTCGGTGATTCTTCCAGAAACAAGTCGTTGCGGCCGACGTGATTGTAATGCCGCGTTCCTGTTCCTGCTTCATCCAGTCCATAGTCGCCGCGCCTTCGTGAACTTCGCCGAGCTTGTGATTGACACCCGTGTAAAACAAAATCCTTTCGGTCGTCGTCGTCTTGCCGGCGTCTATGTGCGCCATGATACCGATGTTGCGAGTTTTTTCCAGTGAAAACTCTCTTGACACGAAACTTGCTCCTTACCAGCGATAGTGCGCGAAAGCTTTGTTAGCCTCCGCCATCTTGTGGGTATCTTCCTTTTTCTTGATTGATGCGCCGGTATTGTTGGCTGCGTCCATGAGTTCGGCAGAAAGGCGGGCGTCCATAGTTTTTTCGCCGCGCAGTCTTGCGTAGTTTACCAGCCAACGAATTCCGAGGGTTTGACGACGGTCGGGGCGCACTTCGACGGGAACTTGGTAGTTTGCACCGCCGACGCGACGCGCTCTGACTTCCAAAACCGGCATAACGTTTTTGAGTGCCGTCTCGAAAATTTCCAGCGGATCTTTGCCCGTCTTTTCGCGGATTGTCTCGAAGGCGTCATACACCACGCGTTGAGCAACGCTTTTCTTGCCCGACAGCATGACTTTATTTATGAACTTCGCAACAGTCTTTGAATGGTAGACAGGATCCGGCAGAACGTCTCGTTTAGGCACAGCACCTTTTCTCGGCATTCTTGCTCCTCCTTCACTAGTCCCTAGTTCCTAGTTCCTAGTTCCTTATTTCTTCTTGGCTTTAGCTTTCTTCGCGCCGTATTTGGAACGCGCTTGCTTGCGGTCTTGCACGCCGGCGGTATCGAGTGAGCCGCGAATGATATGGTAGCGAACACCCGGCAAGTCCTTGACGCGTCCGCCGCGAATTAAAACAACGCTATGTTCCTGCAGATTATGCCCGATACCGGGAATATAAGCAGTGACTTCAATAGCGTTGGTCAAGCGGACACGGGCAACTTTGCGAAGTGCCGAATTCGGTTTCTTGGGCGTCGTCGTGTAAACGCGAGTGCACACGCCGCGTTTCTGCGGGCACTCCTTCAGAGCCGGAGCGGTTGATTTTTCCTCCAACATCTGACGACCTTTTCTGACCAGTTGATTAATGGTTGGCATGCGCCCACCTCCTTCCAAAATGTTCAGTGCCTTGTCAAAAGCGCGCCTATGTTATCATTGGCAAAAATGGCTGTCAACGGCGTCATGACGCGACCTTTCAGCACGCCATCTCTGAACAAAATTTGTCTGACAGAAGCGGCGCAATCGGCGGCGGGGCGCGAAAGTGTTCCTCTGCAAAAAAATAATCCCTTCCGCATGAATTTTCGTTACGCAAGGGATGTTGTCAAATGATTTTTGTTTATAAAAGCCGTCGACGCTCCTCGACGTAAAGAGCCTTAACGCTGATGTCGACCGCGTGAACAATCATGCCCGTGGTGAACTCGACCGCCTCGCGAACATAAGCCTGCGTCTGCCGAATCAGCGTCGGGATGTGGTTGCCGTAACTCAAGACGACTTCGCAGGAAATGGTCAAGCCGTGGTCGTCGTCGCCCTTCAGCAGGTGCTTGACCGTGACGCCCTTCAAACTCTTGACGAACTCCCGCGCCTTTACGATTCGCTCAACGACCGCCTCGATAACTCTGTCGTCGATAATCAGCTTGCCGTAGTAGCTGAACACGGGGCGCACGATTGACTTTTCGCCAAGCTTGCGGCGGCGGACGTTCGACTGCTTGAAAATCGATTGCAAAGGATTAACCAGGTAGCCCGAAAAATGCGGCTTGAGTTCAATCGTCGGGACGGGGATTATGTGCTTGCCCTCCTTGAGGCGGTGGAATTGCGCCGTTTCAATCTCCGCGCGCGACGCAATGTCTTCAATGCGAACGATAAGCTGAATCGACGGCAGCTTGAGCGTCTTGGCGATTTTGTGCACCATGTTTTCCGATGTGCCGATAACCAAAATTCTGTGCGGCTGAATGCGATGAATCGCCTCGCGAACGTCGTCGGCGTGACCCGGCAAAACGAAAATCGCACGCCGCACAGCCATAATTCGGCTTTTCTCGGTCTTGGCGGATTCGCCCGCTATTATGTGCCCGTCCTTAATCAAAATCCCGTCGTCGATAATCGCGTCGGCATTGTGCTCGCGGGCTACCTGCAGGGCGCGATGACTCTTCCCCGTGCCGCTCGGTCCTACCAATGCAATCACGTCCACTTAATCACTTCCCGAAATCTTAAAGCTGTAAAAATTTTTTCACCGCTCGAAGGGATAGACGATACCGAATTGCCTGCGAATCTCGTCCGCTTGCCGCATGACGGCCAAAGTCTCGGCGTGAGGCATTTCGGGGCATTCGGTGCGCCCTTCGGCTATTGCCCTAAGGCAGGCAAGAACTTCGTATTCAAAGCCGGTAATCTGCGCGGGCGGAATAATTTCCCGCTTCACGTCGTAGCTGCCGCGATTCGCTCCGTAAATCGTTATCCTTTGCGGATTGATGACGTTTTGCACGGCGATATAGCCTTCGCGCCCGTAGACAAAGCCGCTTCGGTCGGTCAAGGTGTACATCGTCGAAAACAGGCTTGCCATCTTGCCGCCCGCGTATTCAAGCATGATATTGTTCTGCCCGTCGACGCCTGTAGCCGTCGGAATCATTGACGCCGCAATTCGCTTGACTTCGGTACCCATAACCATTGCGGCGAAGTTCAGCGCGTAGACCGTCAAATCAAGCAGGCAACCGCCCGCCAAGGCAGGATTGGTCAAGCGGTCGTCCTTGTCGATGCGGAAGCCGATATTGGCGGAAACCGTCATTGGATCGCCGATTGTGCCGCTCGCGATTATGTCCTTGATAATCTGCGCGGAAGGCAGATAGCGCGTCCACATGGCCTCGGCAAGCAAAAGATTTTTCGACTCGGCAAGGGCAATCATTTCCTGCGCCTGCGCGGCGTTCACGGCAAGCGGCTTTTCGCAGAGGACATGCTTACCCGCTTGAAGGGCTTTAATCGTCCACTCGCGGTGATGCGAATGCGGCAACGCCACATAAACCAAATCGACCGCGTCGTCGGCAAGCATCTCGTCGTAAGAGCCGTAAGCCCGCTTGACGCCCCACTTGTCGGCGAAGGCTTGAGCCTTTTGCAAATTTCTTGAGGCGATAGCGTAACTTTCCGTTTCGTTGAGCGCGGCGACCGTCTTGACCATTTTCACGGCTATTGAGCCCGCGCCGATAATTGCCACCTTCATTGCCAAGTACCTCCGACCGTTTGTTGAAATATTTTATCGCAACGACGCAGCTTAGGCAAGGACGGCCAGCTTGAATCTCTGCGCGGAGGCAAGCATTTCGCCGGCATTTTCGATTGACGCAACCGACTCTTCGCCCGAAGCCATGCGCGCTATCTCGTTGACGCGTTCAGCCTCGTTTAGCCGCGTGACCTTCGTAAGCGTGCGCCCGTTGACCTCCGACTTGCTGATTTGCAAGTGGACGTCAGCCATGCTCGCGATTTGCGGCAGGTGCGTTATGCACAAGACTTGCCACCCGCGCGAAATTTCGGAAATGCACTCGGCAACGGTTTTGGCAGTGACGCCGCCCAAGCCCGTGTCAATCTCGTCGAAGACCATAACTCTGTCGTAATCGCCGCGCTGTTCCGACGCCAAGACGATTTTTATCGCCAAAGCTATCCTCGACAGCTCGCCGCCCGATACAATCTCCGATAACGAAAATTTTTCCTCGCCGACGTTCGCGCAAAATAAAATGTCAGCCTTATCGCCGCCGTTCTCCGAAAGTTTTTCAGCCGCCTCAACGACTATTTCAAACTGCGCCCGCGCCATTCCCAGCCGTTGAATTTCCCGCTCGATTTTCGCGCTTAAGTTGTTCGCCGACGCCTGCCGCAATACCAAAAGTTTCTCCGCGCAGATTTTTGTTTGACGTTCAAGCTCGCCGACTTCCGCTTGAAGCTCCGACACGTCCGAATCAAAATTTTCTACCGACGCGATGTCGACGCGAATTTTCTCCAGCCGCTGTAAAATTTCGTTGACCGACGCGCCGTATTTTTTTAACCGCGAAATTTCGTCAGCCCGCGCATGAAGTTCATTCAATCTTTCGGGCGAAAAGTCCAAGCCGTCGCCGTAGTCGCGTATCTCGTCGTAAGCCTCTCGCAAGGCAATTTCCGCGTCCTCCAAAAGTTTCCGCGCAGGGTTCAGCTTGTCGTCGTAGCGCGCCACCGCGTCCAAATGCTTCGACACTCGCGCCAATGCCGTCAAAACGTCGAAGTCGCCGTCGTTGAGAATCTGCGCGGAGGCTTGAACGCTTTCGGCTATTTTCTCGGCGTGCGAAAGTTTTTTTATCTCCGCGTCAAGCTTAACGTCTTCATCGGGCTTGAGCTTCGCCGCCGATATTTCCCGCGCCTGCCAACGCAAAAATTCCAGCCGCTGAAGATTTTCCTCACGCGCAGAAAGTTTCTTCGCCAACGAACGTTTTTTGGAATTCAGCTCGCCGTAGGACTCCGCGAACACTTTCAACGCGTCATAAATTTCCGCCGTGTCAATCAGCCGATAAATTTCTTTTTCGCGCAGGAGTTCAAGATTTTTATTTTGGTCGTGCATGTCCAAGAGTGCCGCGCCGTATTTCCGCAACTGCGCAAGAGTTATCGGCTTGCCGTCCACTGCGACAGAATTTTTGCCAGTGCGCGAAATTTTCCGCTCGATTGTGAGTTCGACGATGTCGCGGGCCGGAAAGCTGTTCTCTATCAAGAAAACCGCTTTGACGCGCAGGAAGTCCGCGCCCTTGCGAATCTTACTTGCGCCCAATCTGTTGCCGAGAATCGCGCCCAAAGCCTCAATCAAAATCGATTTGCCCGCGCCCGTCTCGCCCGTCAAGATGTTCAAGCCCGCGCCGAATTCGACAGTCACGTTTTCAATCAGCGCGAAATTTTCAATCGTCAAAGTCTTAAGCATTTACTTTTTGCCCGTGGAGCCGCGTTTAGTCAAGGGGACGCCTTCCTTGCACAGCGGGCAATTATCGGGCTCGTAAGTCTCAACGTCCATGTGCAACAGCGCGAAGGCGGGCACGTCGTCGAAAGCAGCTTTGCCGCCCGACCTGTCGACAAGCATGGCAACCGCCACGGGCACGCCGCCGAATTGCTTAACCACGTCGATGACCTCGCGAACGGAGCCGCCCGTCGTGACAACATCCTCGACAATCAAGACGCGTTCGCCCTCGTGCAGGTTGAAGCCTCTGCGGAAAGTCATTTTGCCGTCGACGCGCTCGGTGAAGATAGCCCGCGTGCCCAATGCCTTACCCGTCTCGTGCGCAAGGATGATGCCGCCCGTCACGGGGCCGACGACCGTTTCAATCTGCGCGTCCTTGAAGTGTTCCGCCATAGCTTTGCAAAGTTTCTCGGTCATTTCGGGGTGCTGAAGGACGTTGAATTTCTCGACGTAGTGCGGACTGTGTTTGCCGCTGGTGAGTTTGAAGTGGCCGTGCATAATCGCGTTCGTCTCGACAAGCAAATCGTAAACTTCTTTTTCCGTCATGATTAAATGCCTCTCATTTCGTTAAGGATTTTTAAAGCCGCGTCGCGGGGATTGGCCGCCGCCCGAATCGGTCTGCCGATAACCAAATGCGTCGCGCCGTTTTGAAGAGCCGCCCTCGGTGTGGAAATGCGTTGCTGGTCGTTGATGTCGGCTCCCGCAGGACGGATGCCCGGCGTCACGATTAAAAAGTTTTCGCCGCAAGCTTCCCGAATCAATTTCGCCTCCTGCGGCGAGGCGACCACGCCGTCAAGTCCTGCCGCCTGCGCCTGCTTCGCGAAGTCGACAACTTGTTCCGAAATTTTCAACGCGCCGCACCATTCCGCTTGAGCGATGCTCGTCAGGACGGTTATGGCGATTAGTTTCGGACGTTCGACGCCGCGCAGGGCTGCCTCCTTGCCGAGAGCCTCCGCCGCCGTTTTCATCATGGTGAAGCCGCCCGCCGCGTGCACGTTGAGAATGTTCGCGCCCAAGTTCATCAGCGAACACAAGCCGCCCGCCACCGTGTTGGGGATGTCGTGAAGTTTCAAGTCAAGGAAAATTTTTTTTTCCTGCGCCTTTAGCCACTCGACGACGCCCGCGCCGACGCTGTAGAAAAGTTCCATGCCGACTTTGTAAAATGTGACGCTGTCGCCCAAGGTGTCGACGAGTTTCTTTACGTCGTCGAACGTGTGGAAGTCCAGGGCAACTATCAATCGTTCGTCCGCCATGTTTGATACCTCCGCCAAAAATTTTCTTGAAAAATTCTGTGCAAAGCCTTAAAATCCTTTTCGGCGGTCGGGAACTAGAACGTCCTCAAAATTCAACGTAAGGAGTCGGATAATGGTTCACGAAATAAACAATCCAATAATCAATCACAAACTTGCCCTGCTTCGCCGCAAAGAGACGTTGCCAAAAGATTTTCGTGCGCTCGTCGAAGATATCGCCTCCCTGTTGACTTACGAAGTCGGAAAAAATTTTGAGACGCAGACGATTGAAATTGAAACGCCGCTTCAAAGTTGCCGCGCAGAATTTCTGGACGAGAAAAATTTTGTCGTCGTGCCGATTCTCCGCGCAGGCTTGGCGATGGCGGACGGCGCGTTGAAAATTTTGCCGAACGCCTCCGTCGGGCATATCGGGCTTTATCGCGACGAAGTAACCTTCGCGCCCGTCGAATACTGTTTCAAGATGCCGCCGCACTTCAGCGAAAAAATTTTGCTCGTCGTCGACCCGATGCTTGCCACGGGCGGCAGTGCCTCCGCCGCGATTCAATTACTTAAAAATCACGGCGCGAAGAAAATTTTTTTTATGTGCATACTTTCTGCACCGCGCGGGCTCGAAAAAATTTCGGGCGACCACCCCGACGTTGAGATTTACACGACGGCGATTGACGACGGCTTGAACGACAGCTGCCATATCGTGCCCGGGCTCGGCGACGCTGGCGACAGAATTTTCGACACGCTATAAAAAATTTTATGTCATACCGAAGGAGTGATTCTATAAATGTGGCGCGGACTTTACACGGCGGCGACCGGCATGATAAGCGAACAGAAACGCACAGACGTTATCGCGAACAACATAGCCAACGCCGCGACGACCGGTTACAAACGCGACTTGACCGTTCACAAGGAATTTCATGAGCTGTTGATTAAGCGCGTCAACGACTTTGAGGAGGGCGGCACTGTCGGCTTGAGCGTTGCGCCGTTCAATTCGCTGGCGGAACTGGGCACGTCTCGCGAAGACGTCACGCAAATCAAGGGCTTCAACGCCGACCCGTTCAATCGCCCGAATATCGGACGGCTCGGCTTGGGCGACTACATCGACGAAGTTGCCGTCGACTATCAGCAGGGTGCGCTTGAGTCGACGGGCAACACTTACGACTTGGCGATTGTCGGCGACGGTTTCTTTGCCGTGCAGACGCCCGAAGGCGTGCGCTACACTCGCAACGGAGCATTCTTCAAAAACAACGCGGGCTTCCTGCAAGACATTCGCGGCTACAATCTGCTGGACACGCAGGGCAACCCGATTCGCATTCCCGCCAATGTTCGCGACTCGCAAATCTCAATCATGGGCAACGGCACCGTCACTGCGCCCGGCAACGCCACGCAGCTCAACGAAGTGACCAATCGCCTTGAAGCTGTCGGCAATATGGCGGCTCGGCAAGTGTTGGCGCAAATTCAGTTCGTCGAATTCGGCAACCGCCTCGCGACGCAAAAGCAGGGCGACAACCTTTACTACGTCGTGGCGGACAACGAAGGCAACGACCCTCAAGCGCAAGCCGTCGGGCAAAACGTTCAGGCGCGAATCATGAATCCCAATGCCCAACCGCGTCCCGCGTCGGGCGAAATCCTTCAAGGCACGCTGGAAAAATCCAATACGGCAATCGTGACGGAAATGGTTGAACTGATTCACAATCAGCGCATGTATGAGGCGAATGCAAAAGCCGTCCTGTCGCAAGATTCGATGCTTGACAAGTCGGTTAATACCGTCGGAGCCATGGGCTAAGGAGGTGACGGCAACTAGGAATGAAAAAACTAGTTCCTAGTTCCCAGTTCCTAGTTCCTCAACTATGATTGAGATTAAAGGCTTGAAAAAATCTTTCGGCGACCTGCACGTCCTCAAAGGCATTGACTTGCACATTGACGAGCGCGAAGTCGTCGTGATAATCGGTCCTTCGGGCAGCGGCAAGTCGACGCTCTTGCGTTGCATAAATTTTTTGGAGGAGCCCACGGGCGGCACGATAACCGTTGACGGCATCCCCATGGACAGCGAGGCTAACGTCAACAAAGTCCGCGAAGAAGTCGGCATGGTTTTCCAACGCTTCAATCTGTTCCCGCATATGACCGTTCTCGACAACATCACGCTTGCGCCGATGAAAGTTCGCAAGATTGAACGTTCACGCGCCGAACAGACCGCGCAGGATTTGCTTGACCGCGTCGGCTTGGGCGACAAGGCGGAGGCTTATCCGAATCAGCTTAGCGGCGGACAGCAACAACGCGTTGCAATCGCGCGCGCCCTGGCAATGCAACCTAAGGTTATGCTGTTCGACGAGCCAACAAGCGCGCTTGACCCCGAAATGGTCGGCGAAGTCCTCGACGTCATGCAACGCCTCGCCGAAAGCGGAATGACTATGATAATCGTCACGCATGAGATGGGTTTTGCCCGCGAAGTCGGCACGCGGCTGCTCTTCGTCGACGGCGGCTATATCGTCGAACAGGGCAAACCCAAAGACGTTTTTGAAAACCCGAAGGAAGAACGAACAAAAGCATTCCTGTCGAAAATTCTGTAGGAGGCCGGACTCATGAAAGTTGCGATTTGCGGTTATCCGCCACTCGCTCTGCAAGTTCAGGAGAGCTTAAAAACCAGCGGCATCGAATTCAAATTTTTTATCTAAGACTTTGTATCGACGCGGGGAAAGGACAATTTAGTTACCAATCTTCCGCTGATAAATTTTTTTGAATTCAGGCGGCTCGTAAACGCGGACGAACTTGACGGAGTGATTATCGCCGAAGACTTCATGAGCCCTTTCACTAAGCAGGTCGTCAATGCCCTCAAGTTTTATAACATTCCTCAAGTCGGCTTAATCTCATTCAATAACGTTAGCCCTTCGCCGATTTATTGGCTCGACACGACCAAAATTTTTCTCCCCTATCTTGAATCGGATATAACGGATCACTGTAATTTGAATTGTCGCGGCTGTTGCCATTTCGCTAACTTCTCACTGGAAGACGAATTTTATCCGCTGGAAAATTTTAGGCGCGATATCAGCCGAATAGCACAAACGTGTGACGTTTTGAAGTTCCGCTTGCTGGGCGGCGAGCCGCTGGTCATGAAAAATTTCGACGAATACATGAACATTGCACGACAATACTTTCCGAAAAGTGCTTTGGAATTCGTGACAAACGGCTTGCTTATTCCGTCGCTTCCACAGAAAATCCTCGATACCCTCCGCGAAACAAGATGCGTAATTCATTTTTCGCTCTATCCTCCAACCGCTAAAATATTGGAAAAAATAACAGCCAGGTTGCGCGAGAATTCCATACCTTATGACGTAGCGAAGAAGGTTGAAAATTTTGCGGCGCAAATGACACTTAACGGCAACAATAACCCCGGTAAATCAATCGCCGCCTGCAGATGTAACGAATGCCGTTCCATTCGCAACGGCAGAATTTACAAATGCCCGATTGATGCCGCGTGCTACAAGTTTGCCAAAAAGTTCGAGTTAAAAAAATTCGCTTCACCGACGGGCATTGACATTTTTTTCGCCGAATTTTTCTTCATTGCTTCCCTTGCTGGACGGCGATGTTGAGCTGTGTCATTGGTGCGGCGAAATGCATCGTGAAATTCCGTGGAGCACTTCAAATAAGCCGGAGCTTGAAGATTTTCTTGTTAATCCCGATGAGATAAAAAATTTCCGTTGAAATGTCGCGTTCCAAACCGGTATAAGCATAAACAAGTGCCTCGACTTGAGTCGGGGCATTTTTTGTTTGACACGCAAAAAAGCTTATCTTATACTTTCAAGCGAAAAATCGCTGAAGGGAGGGCGAATATTTTAAATGAAAAAATCCTACATGATTGGACTCGTCCTAATCTTGCTGTTCGCGGTCTCAATGATAGCTTACGGCGCATGGCTGAATCAAACCGGCGAAAATCAAATAGCAGAGCGCATGGAAAATCGAACAATCCCGCTTCAAGGAGCAAAGGCTCAAGTGCGCGATTTCTATCCGCGAATCGAAATGGAAACGGTAAATCTTTACTCGGAGGAAATGGCGGATGCGGTCGCGCTGATTGACGGGCGTATCGAAGGAATTTTCGTGTCGAAGAACTCAAACGTTCGGCGCGGGCAAGTTATCTTCTCTCTGGTGAACGACGACATTCCGCTGAAGATTCAGCAGGCGGAAAGTTCAATCGCCAAGGCGGAGGCTCAGCTCGCCAACGCCAAAAACAACTACGCCCGCTACACGCGCCTGATGGAACGCGACGCAACCTCTAAAGAAAAATTCGACGAGGCGGAGGCGGCTTTCTTCGCGTCGACGGCGGCTTTGAAAGAGGCGCAAACCGTTAAGGAACAGCTTTTGGTTCAATCTGCGCGGCAAGACGTCATTGCCCCGATAGACGGCGAAATTTTGATTCTGTACAAGCAACAGGGCGCATACGTTCAAGCGGGCACGCCGTTGGCATTGGTCGGAAATTTTTCTCGGCTGTACTTTTCCATGCCGATTGACGACAGACACGCCAAGCGCATTGCCGTGGGCGATAGCGCGGAATTGAGTTTCACAACCAGCCAAATTTTGCGCAAGGCTTACGACACCGAATACGCGGCGGGCAATCGCGGCGACGCCGAAATTTTTACGGTTTCCGTGCGCGATATCATGCCTCCCTTGAATGAGCCCGCGACACTTCGCAAAATCGTTTGGGAAGTCGATAACCGCGTCGGGCTCCTCGAACAGCAAGCCTACAGCGGCGCAATCATAAGGTCTTCGCGCTCCAGAAAACTTTTGGCTGTCCCGCTCGACGCAATGACCGATTCAAAGCACAATGCAGTTTTCATCGTCACGCCGCAAAATACAATCGAACGCCGCTCTGTCAAGACGGGCGCGGACGACGGCGAATACATTGAGATTCTCACGGGCTTGAAGGAGGGCGACACCGTCATCACGTCCGCTGCCGAAGGGCTCGAAGACGGCATGAAAGTCACCGTGACTTTGACGGGAGGCGATGACACTTGAGGCAACAGAATTCGCAAATTTTCAGCCAAGAAGCTCTCGACAAATTACGCTCGCCCGAAAAACTCGATACCATGTTACCAATAACGACGCCCGTCAGCTGGATAGGACTAATCGCCGTATTGGTTTTATTATTTTCTGTCGTGCTGTGGTCGATTTATGGCGCGTTCACGGTCAAGGCGGACGGCATGGGGCTAATCATGGACTCGGCGGGCGTCATGAACGTTTCGCACACCGCCAACGGGAAAATCGCGCAGCTTTACGTTCGTCCCGGCACGCGGGTTAAAAAGGGCGACTTGATAGCGCACATGGAACAGGCTCAACAATCCGCCGACACTCGCATGGCGCAATACGGCATGGGCTTGGCGTCAAGCGACCGCGACGCTATGGGGCGCGCTTACCAATACGACGCCAAACGCTATCAGCAGGACGTGGCGGAGGATATTTACAGCGACTACGACGGCATTGTTGATGAAGTTATGGTGGACGTCGGGACGCTCGTCACTGCCGGCACCCCGATTTGCTCGGTGCGCATGACCCAAAACCGCGACGACTTGACGGGCTTGCTGTACATTCCGCTCGACAAGGGCAAGCGCGTCGAAGCGGGTATGACGATTCAGCTCGCTCCCAACGGCGCGGACGTTTCGCAAACGGGCTCGTTGCTCGGCGTCGTGCGTTCCGTTTCCCAATACCCGATAACCGCGCAGGGCATTCAGCAACACCTCGGCAATCCCCAACTCGCGCAATGGATTTTACAGGCGCAAAACTCTTCGCTAATGGAAGTGACTTTCGACCTCGTCAAAGACGCGGACGACAAGTCGGGCTACCTGTGGACTTCTCACGTCGGCGAACACAAACCCGTAACGGCGGGCTCGTTCTGTACGGGCTCGATTATCATTGAGCGCAAGCCGCCGATTGAAAAAGTTTTCTACAAGCTCAGTCAGTGGCTAAGGAACAGATGATGGAAATAATTGACAAGATAAAAGATTTTTTCGGCCTCGGTAAGTCTCGCGTCAAAGTGCCGACGATTTTGCAAATGGAGGCGACCGAATGCGGCGCGGCTTCCTTGTCGATGATTTTGTCTCATTACGGCTTGTGGCTGCCGCTGGAAAAGCTTCGTCAAGAATGCGGCGTCAATCGCGACGGCTCAAAGGCAAGTTGCGTGATTCGGGCGGCTCGCAATCGCGGGTGCACCGCCAACGGCTATCGCTGGAAGGCCGACCGACTCAAAGAGCTGATGGAGTTCCCGCTGATTATTCACTGGGAATTTAATCACTTCGTCGTGCTGGAGGGCATTAAGGGCGACACGGTTTATCTGAACGACCCCGCGATGGGCAGGCGCACCGTCAAGTGGGATGATTTCCGCACGTCTTACACGGGCGTGGCGTTGCACGTCGTCCCCAATGAGGCTTTCAAGCGCGAAGGCGAACGCTACAACATCTTCAAGGACGTGGCAAGGAAACTCGCGAAGGACAAGTGGGCGGTGCTGTTCATTGTCCTGCTCAACCTCGGCATGATTATTCCGGGGCTCGCCTCGCCGGTCTTCAGCCAAATTTTCCTCGACGACATACTGACCAAAAAGCATCCCGATTGGATGTTCAACTTCTGCCTGGCAATGACGGTGTCTTGGGTCGTGTGCGGCTTCATGACGTGGCTACAAGCCGTTATCTTGACGCGCTGGCAACAAAAATTGACGCTCGCCGACTCAAGCAGTTTCTTCTGGCACCTGTTGCGCTTGCCCATGCAGTTTTTCAATCAGCGTTTCGCGGGCGAAGTGGCGTCGCGCGTCAACTTCAACGAATCAATCGCGGGCGTCTTATCGGGGCCGGCGGCATTGGCGATTCTGAATTTCCTCGTCGCGATTTTTTATTTGCTGTTGCTGCTCCAATATCACGTGACCTTGACGCTGATAGGCATTTTCTTTTCCAGTATCAACATAATAATTTTCTTCGCCCTGCGCCGACACCTAACCGATATGAACATGAAAATTCAGCAGGACGCGGGCAAGGAATACGGCACGACCATGAACGGGCTCATGATGATTGAGACGATTAAGGCGAACGGCAACGAGTCCGATTTCTTCGCGAAGTGGGCGGGCTACCGCGCCAAAGTCCTCAAGGCGGGTCAAGACGTCGCGCTGTGGCAGATGACGGCAACGATTATCCCGACGCTGTTCGGCGGCATTAACGGCGCGCTGATTATGACAATCGGCGGCTTCTCGATAATGGACGGCGTTTTGACGGCGGGCATGTTCACTGCCTTCCAAAGTTTGATGGGCAGCTTTCAAGCACCTGTCGGCGCATTGCTCGGCTTAGGCTCGACGCTCCAGACGACCGAAATGCAAATGCAACGCCTCGACGACGTGCGCAAGTATGAAATTGACGATTTGAATTGCTGCGATGAAAAACTTCCCGAAGGCAAGCCGATTGAACGCCTCAACGGCGAACTTGAGCTTAAAGATATCGACTTCGGCTACAGCCCGCTGGAAAAGCCGCTTATCAGCAAATTTTCTCTGCACATTGAGCCGGGGCATTGGGTGGCGGTCGTCGGCGAGAGCGGTTCGGGCAAATCGACCGTCGCCAAGGTCGTCACGGGCATTTACGAGGAATGGAGCGGCGAAGTTCGTTTCGACGGCGTGATTCGGCGTGAATTGCCCCGCGCTGTTATCGTCAATTCGATTTCCGCCGTCGACCAAGACGTTTTCCAAATCACGGGCACGATTGCGCAAAACCTGTCGCTGTTCGACGATTCTGTTCGGCGCACGGACATCATTCAGGCGGCGAAGGACGCTTGCATTCACGAAGACATTTTGCAACTGGAAAAGGGCTACGATTCGGAAGTGTCGGAAGGCGGCTTGAACTTCAGCGGCGGGCAACGTCAACGCCTGGAGATAGCTCGCGCCCTTGCCACCAATCCGTCACTGCTTGTCCTGGACGAAGCAACCAGCGCGCTCGACCCCATGACGGAGCAAACCGTTCTTGAAAACATTCGGCGGCGCGGCTGTTCGTGCTTAATCGTTGCGCACAGACTTTCTACGATTCGCGATTGCGACGAGATTATCGTCTTGCAACACGGACAAGTCGTCGAACGCGGCACGCATCGCGAAATGATTCAGCACGACGGAGCGTATAAGCGGCTGATTGAGGAACGAAGTCAGGAGAGTGACGCGCTTGAGTAAAAATTTTTCGCTTAAGGCCGGCGAACGCTTTCGATTGCAGGACGGCGAACGGCTCGCGCTGATTGAGTCGGGCAAGGTCGAAGTCTACGTCGTCACTCGCGCCGAGGGTTCCTTCCGTCAGCAATTCTTGGTTGAGTTGACGGCGGGGGAGGCGGCTTTCCCGTCGCTTGACGAATTTGAGCAGACCGAAACGCTGATTTACGCCGCCGAAGACTCGCAAATAAAAATCCTCACGTTCGACGAAGCAGAGCCCGCCGCGTTGAAAAATTTCATGCGCAACTGGTTCGCCGAGCTGATTAAGTTGCCGTGGCTGCGCCTGCTTGCCGACAAGGGCGACGACGTTCTAATCACGTGGCTGGACGGCACGGTTCTGGAGGGCGCGGACGATTTGACCGACGCCTTCCGCGAAAACGAAGAAATTTTTTCAATGCTGTTGGGCGTGCGCTTCCAAGCGGAGGATAAGCGTTTCTCTCAACGCGTCGAAGTCCGCACGCGCAATCAGCGGCGACTGCTTGACAACTCGATAGCAAACCTCCTCGGCGAAGAAACGACCCAATACAGCGAAACGACCGAACGCGCCGAACTTTTGGAGGAGGCGTCTTTTATCGTGCGGCGGGCTGCCGTTGCGCTGAACATGCCGACCGACAACATCAAACTCGACCCCGAAATCGTTCGCAAGCTCGACCAAATCAGATTGATTCGGCGGCTCGTTCAAAAGGGCAACATGCAGATGCGCCTTATCGAACTCGTCGAAGACTGGCATAAAAACGACAGCGGCGTCATAATCGGCTACTACGGCGAACGAAAGACCCTTGCCGTCTTCGTGCCGACCGCGCCCGACAAATACAAGCTAATCACCAAGGACAAGCCCGAAGGCATCCCGATAACCGACGACGTTGCCGCGCAGATTGACAGGAGTGCCTTTGAATGCTACGGCGGCTTCCCTGCGCGGGAACTGGGCATTCTCGACCTGATGAAGTTCATTTTCAAGCAGTGCTGGATTTCCGACTACAAAACCGTCATCGTTATCAGCCTCGTATCGGGTTTGATTCCGTTGGCAATGCCGCTGGTGACGGAAACGATTTTCGCCGACATAATCCCGATTCTCGACCGTCAAGGGCTCGCGACCGTCACGCAGGTCATCATGGTCACAAGCTTCACGACGGCGTCATTGGGCATCGTCCGCACGATAGCCGTCATGCGAATCACAACGCGCATGAACATGGCGACGGAGGCGGCTCTTTGGGGACGACTGCTCACCTTGCCGACGAAATTTTTCCGCCGGTTCACCTCCGGCGAATTGGCAAGCCGCATGAACGGTATCAGCGTCATCAAAGGGCTCGTCAGCGCAGATTTTATCGGCGGGCTGTTCGGCTTCGTCTTCAGCTTCTGGAGCATCTTTTTGATGTGCTACTACAGCCTCAAGCTCACTGCGGTGGCGGTGGTTATCTGGTTCGTCTACGCGATTGTCACGGCGTTCATCTATCGGCGCGTCATAAACTTTCAGCGCAGCCTTATCGCCGCCAACAACAAGGAGGCGGGCATTGTCCAACAGATTTTCAAAGGGCTTGCCAAGTTCCGCGAACACGGCGCGGAGAATCAAGCTTACTGGTTGTGGAGCGGCGTCTTCGGCGAAACGTGGAAATGGAACTTGAAACTGCGCTGGCAAAGCAACTACAACATGATTATCGGCAGCGTTCAGCCGTTTATCTTGACGATGGCACTTTACTATATCGCGGTCTACGGCATTAACGAGGTCGGCCCCAACGGGCAAATGGTTCAAGGCATAACCTACGCGCAGTTCATTGCGTTCCAAGGAGCCTTCTCAAGCTTCAACGCCACGCTGAACGGGATTGTTCCGCTTGTCGGTCAATACTTCGCGATTCAGCCGCACATTGAAAACTTGCGCCCGATACTCAAGGAAGTGCCCGAAAGCGTCGGCGAAAAGGCGGACGCGGGCATTTTGAGTGGCGCGATTGAACTCAACGGCGTGACGTTCGCCTACAACGAGGGGCATGACGTTTTGCACGAAGTCAGCTTCAAGATAGCGGCGGGCGAGAACGTTGCGATAGTCGGGCGGTCGGGTTGCGGCAAGTCGACGCTTGTAAGGTTGCTTTTGGGTTTCGAGACGCCGCGCAAGGGCTCAATCTACTTCGACGGTCAAGACTTGGCTGAACTCAACTTGCCGAGCGTCAGAACTCAAATGGGCGTCGTGTTGCAAAACGGTCAGCTCATGCAAGGCGACATCTTCACGAACATAATCGGCACCAACGCCTTGACGCAGGAGGACGCATGGCAGGCGGCCGAGGCGGCGGGCATTGCGGCTGATATCGCGATGATGCCCATGGGTATGCAAACCGTCATCAGCGAGGGCTCAACCAATATCAGCGGCGGACAACGGCAAAGGATTTTGATAGCCCGCGCCCTGGTTACCAAACCGTCAATCCTAATCTTCGACGAGGCGACCAGCGCGCTTGACAACCGAACTCAAGCCATCGTCACAAAGAGCCTGGACAGCCTCAACGCCACGCGAATAATCGTTGCCCACCGCTTGTCGACGATTCGCAACTGCGACAGGATTTTGGTCATGGACGCGGGCAGGATTGTCGAGAACGGCACCTTCGACGATTTGGTTGCGCAAGGCGGGATTTTTGCTAACTTGGTCAAACGTCAGACGGCTTAAGGGGGATTTGGCATGAAGAATTTTTTGACGACCTTAAGCGCGGCGATTGAGTGGGCTAGCAATGCGCAGCGTTGCGTTTTGACGCGGCGAATACGTTTGAATCATGAGCGACACGGCGCGCTATCCGGATGCAACGTCACGTTGCCGAACTTAGTCAAGCGTCAGACGGCTTAAGGGGGATTTGGCATGAAGAATTTTTTGACGACCTTAAGCGCGGCGATTGAGTGGGCTAGCAATGCGCAGCGTTGCGTTTTGACGCGGCGAATACGTTTGAATCATGAGCGACACGGCGCGCTATCCGGATGCAACGTCACGTTGCCGAACTTAGTCAAGCGTCAGACGGCTTAAGGAGTGATTCGTTATGAAAAAATTTTTGGCGGCTTTAGCGACAGCGGCGTTACTTTTTCCGAACACGACTCAAGCCGCCGAAGGCGTGAGTTTGACGCTTGACGACGCGATTGAACTTGCGCTGAAGAACAACCGCCTAATCGAGCAGTCGACGGCGGACAGGGAGGCAGCCAAGTGGAATTTGTCAGCCGTGCGCCGCAATGCGGGTCCCATACTCAGCTGGTCTTCGTCGTTAAACCATATCGGCGGCAGATTTTATCGCAGAAACTATCGCAACATCAGGGACGATGTCAAAGCGCGAAATGCGGAGTACAGAGCGACTTACGGCTACGAGCCCTACAACATGAATCTTTACCCGAATTACAATTACGAAGGCACGCACAGCTTGACGTTGCGAATGCCGGTGTACACGGGCGGGCGTCTTGAGAATCAGCGGGAGTCAGCGCGCTACACTCTGAACGCTGCCGATTTGACGCTTGAAAATTCTCGTCAGCAAGTCAAGTACCAAGCGGCGGCGGCTTACTATCGCGTCCTTCAGCAAGAAAGTTTGGTCGGCGTGCAGGAGCAGGCGGTTCGGCTTTTGCAAGAGCACTTGCGCATGGTTTCCACCCAATACGAAGTCGGCACCGTCGCCAAGTCGGATGTGCTTGCCACCAACGTTCAGCTTGCCAACAGCCAACAGAGCTTGACCACCGCGCAGGGCAATTATCAAACCGCCGTCGCGCAACTCAACAACGTTTTGGGTTTGCCCGTCGACACCGAAATTGCCGCGAGCGATAAGATTAATTTCGTCAAATACGGCTTGAGCGAGGCTGATTGCCTTGACTACGCCTTGAGCCACCGCCCCGACGGAATTGCCGCCGTTTACGCCGCCAAGCGAGCCGGAGCTGATGTTTCCGCCGCAAAGAGCGGTTTTCGCCCGAATGTTTCGGCTATCGTGCAAGGAATAGCCACGGGCGAAAGTTACTTCAAAGCAGACCATCGAAGCGAACGTTTGTCGGTCGGCGTCGAGATGACTTGGAATATTTTCGACAACGGCATTACCTCCGCGCAGGTTCAGCAATACAAGGCCGTCGAGCGCAGAGCCGAGTCGGTCGCCCGCCAACAGATTGAAACGATTCAGCTTGAAGTGCACAGCGCGTATATCGCCTTGAAGACCGCCGAGAAAAATATCGAGACGACAGCCGCCGCCGTCGACAAGGCGGAGGAGGAATTCGCCATCGCGCAAGTCCGCTACGTCGAGGGCGTCGACACCAACTTGAACGTCATGAACGCGCAGGAAAAGGTCGTCGAGACGCGCAACAACTACTACGCCGCCGTTTACAACTACAACACGAGCCGCGCGCAACTGGAAAAGGCAATGGGCGTTCCCGTCGCGATTGACGCGTTGCTTTACGCCGAAGCGGAACAGGAAGGCAAATCGTCGCCGAAGTCCTTGGAGGCGGCCGCCGTCAATCAAAATGATTCGTCGGAGGCTGAAGTCGTCAAAGAATCGCCCGCGCCCTTCGACAAGCAATGACGGGCGGACTCCTTTCGTTTGCTAAGCAAAAGGGCGCAAAGACAGCTCGGCTTGACATTCGCGGCGTGTCTCTTCGATTCAACGTTTGAATGATTTTTATGTTTAGGATCTACTTTCTTTCACTGGCGAAAGAAAGTAGCAAAGAAAGCCACCACTGCGCGTGGGGCGGATACCGACCACCGCCGCAACGTTCGCGTCCCAGTCAGCCACTCGTGCCGCTGTCGACGCATCACGCGTCGAAGTCGCGGCGGCCGCCCGTCCATGGGCGGCCTCGTCCTCTGCAACGTATCACTGCATAAAAAATCCCCTCAACCTGCGCGGTTGCGGGGATAATTTTTTTTCGTATTCGAGCTTAGAGGTTGTCGCAAATGATTTCGGTAACCTGCGCGGTGCCGACTTTCTTAAAGCCGTCGGTGTAAATGTCAGCGGTGCGCCAGCCGTCAGCGAGCGTCTTGTCAATCGCCGCTTCAATCGCCTTAGCCGCCGCCTCCTGCCTTAGGCTGTAACGCAAAAGCATCGCCGCGCTCAAAATCGTGCCCATGGGGTTGGCGAGGTCTTTGCCGGCAATGTCGGGCGCGGAGCCGTGAATCGGTTCGTAAAGGCTGGTCAGTTCGCCGATTGACGCGCTGGGCATTAAGCCTATCGAGCCGCCGATAACCGCCGCTTCGTCGCTGAGGATGTCGCCGAAAATGTTGTTCGTGACGATAACGTCGAATTGCTTCGGGTTGAGGACGAGCTGCATGGCGGCGTTGTCGACGTAAAGATGATTCAGCTCAACGTCGGGGAAATGCTTCGCCACATCGACGACGACTTTCCGCCAGAGCCTGCTTGCCGCCAGGACGTTCGCCTTGTCGACCGAAGTCACTTTGCCGCGCCGCAACTTCGCCGTCTCAAATGCGAGCTTCGTGATTCGTTCGATTTCGGGCACGGAATAAATTTCGGTGTCCCAAGCCTGTTCGACGCCGTTGACTTGTTCAGATTCGCAACGCGGTCCGAAGTAAATGCCGCCGACCAATTCGCGGACGATAAGCAAATCGGAGCCGCCGACGAGTTCGGGCTTGAGCGGCGAAGAGTTAATCAGTTCGGGATAAACTTTCGTCGGGCGCAGGTTCGCGAAGAGTCCGAGCCCTTTGCGCAAGCCGAAGATAGCTTTTTCGGGGCGCAGGTGCACGGGCAGGCTGTCCCACTTCTTGCCGCCGACCGCGCCGAATAAAACGCCGTCAGCCTTTTTGCACGCGTCGAGGGCTTCGTCAGTGAGCGGCGTCCCGAATTTTTCATAGGACGTGCCGCCCGCGTCGCGATAATCGTATTCCAAGCCGAGCTTGAACTTTTCGTCGACCTTCTGCAAAACCTTGACGGCGGAGGCGGTTATCTCTTGCCCAATGCCGTCGCCGGGTATGACAATGATTTTTTTCATGGTATCACTTTCCTGCGAGAATTTTGTAGCCGTTAATGCGTTCTTCGGCATCGTGCTGTGTCTTTTCAAAGAGAGCCTGCGCGGCGTCGGGGAAGTTGCGCTTCAAGGACGAATAACGGACTTCGCCCATAAGGAATTCTTGGAACTTGCTGAAGTCGGGCTCCTTGCTGTCGAGCGTGAAAGGATTCTTGCCCGCCGCTGCGAGTTGAGGATTGAAACGCCAATTAGCCCAGTAGCCGCACTGAACGGCGAGCTTGCCCTCCAGTTGGCTTGAACCCATGCCCTTGCGTATGCCGTGATTGATGCAGGGCGCGTAGGCGATAATCAACGACGGACCGGGATAAGCCTCCGCCTCCGTGACGGCTTTGAGCAGCTGATTCTGGTCTGCGCCCATCGAGACTTGCGCAACGTAGACGTAGCCGTAACTCATCGCCATCTTGCCTAGGTCTTTCTTCTTGGTGCGCTTGCCTGTCGCCGCGAATTGCGCGATAGCCGCAGCCGGAGTCGCCTTCGACGCTTGACCGCCCGTGTTCGAGTAGACTTCCGTATCGAAGACAAAGACGTTGACATCTTCGCCGCTTGCCAAAACGTGGTCAAGCCCGCCGTAGCCGATATCGTAAGCCCAGCCGTCGCCGCCGAGTATCCATTGCGAGCGCTTCACGAAAAAGTCGCGGTTGTCGAAGATTTTATTCAGCAGTTCGTCCGAGCCCTTTTGAGCGGCAAGCAACGCCGTCAACTTATCTGCGCGGTCGCGAGTGCCTTCGCTGACGTCGCGGTTGTCCTTCCAGTCGGTCAAAGCCGCTACCAGTTCCTTGTTCCTTGTTCCTTGTTCCTGAATTGCTTGTTCGACTTCGTTGGCCAACATTTCACGAATCGCCTTGACGCCGAGGAACATGCCCAAGCCGTATTCGGCGTTGTCTTCAAAGAGCGAATTGCCCCAAGCGGGACCGTGACCCTTGAAATTTTTGGTGTAGGGCATTGCCGGTGCCGACGCGCCCCAAATCGACGAGCAACCCGTAGCGTTGGCAATCATCATGCGGTCGCCGTAAAGTTGCGTCAAAAGTTTTGCGTAAGGCGTTTCGCCGCAACCCGCGCAGGCTCCGCTGAACTCAAACAGCGGCTTTTCAAACTGACTGCCGATAACGGTCGTCTTCTTCGTCGGATTCTCTTTTTGAGCGAGCTTGACGCCGTAATCGAAAATTTTCTGCCGAGCCATCGCCTTGTCGTCGAACTTGACCATTTCCAACGCCTGCTTCGGACAAACCTGCGCGCAGTTGCCGCAGCCGAGGCAGTCGTAGGTTGAGACGGCGATTGTCACGTCATACTTGCCGCGAGAAATTTTCGACGGAATAGCCTCCATGCCTTCGGGCGCGGCCTTGAGTTCGTCTTCGGTCGTGAGAATCGGGCGAATAGCGGCATGCGGGCAAACGAACGAACATTGATTACAGCCGATGCATTTTGACTTGTCCCACGCGGGAACTTTGATAGCCGTGCCGCGTTTTTCGTAGGCCGTGCCGCCGACGGGGAATGTGCCGTCCGCCAAGTCGACAAACTTGCTGACAGCCAACTCGTCGCCTTCCTGCCGATTCATGACGTTTTGGATGTCGGTGACGAATTCGGGCGGGTCGACTTGTTTCAGGTTGCGATTCATGCTTGTGTCGTCGACGTCCCACGTGCTTGTGTCGACTTTGTGCAGAGCCTCAATGCCCTTGTCAATCGCGCCGCAGTTCATGTCGACGACGTTTTGCCCCTTCGAGCCGTAAGATTTTTCGACGGCGTCCTTGAGGTACTTAACAGCCTCGTCAATCGGAATGATGTTCGCCAGCTTGAAGAAGGCGGCTTGCATGACCATGTTGAAGCGTCCGCCCAAGCCGAGTTCGCCCGCGATTTTCACGGCGTTGACGGTGTAGACTTGAATGTCGTTGTCCTTGATGTAGCGTTTCATTGCGGGCTTGAGCTTATGACCGAGCTTTTCGTCGCTCCAGTCGGTGTTGAGCAGGAAGGTGCCGCCCTTTTTCAAGCCCGCGATAAGATTGTAATGATGAACGTAGCTTTTCTGCGAGCAGCTTACGAAGTCGGGCTTGGTGATAAGATACGGCGAGGTTATGGGCAACTTGCCGAAGCGCAGGTGGCTCATGGTGATGCCGCCGGATTTTTTCGAGTCGTAGGCGAAGTAAGCTTGCGCGTAAAGGTCGGTGTTGTCGCCGATGATTTTAATCGCGGACTTGTTCGCGCCGACGGTGCCGTCAGAGCCGAGACCCCAGAACTTGCAAGCGGTCGTGCCTTCGGGCGTCAAGTCAACGTCGTGATGACCCGTCACGAGGGATTTGTTGGACACGTCGTCGTTAATGCCGATAGTGAAGCCGTCAAGCGGCGAATCCTTTTTGAGTTCGTCGAAGACCGCAAGCAGTTGGTCGGGCGTGGTGTCCTTGCCGCCCAAGCCGAAACGTCCGCCGACGATAACGGGCTTGTCGGCCACGTCGTAGAAAGCGGCTTTAACGTCAAGATACAGGGGCTCGCCGACGGAGCCGCTTTCCTTCGTGCGGTCGAGGACGGCGATTTTCTTTACGGTTTTGGGAATGGCGTTGAGGAAGTGCTTGACGCTGAACGGGCGGTAGAGGTGGACGCTCACGACGCCGACTTTTTCGCCCTGCGCGTTGAGGTAAGCCGCCGCCTCGTTTGCGGTTTGACAGCCCGAACCGATAGCGATAATGACGCGGTCGGCATCGGGCGCGCCGCTGTAGTCGAAGATGTGATGTTCGCGCCCCGTGACCTTTGCCACGTCAGTCATAATCTCTTCGACGATATCGGGCAGGCGGTCGTAGTTGTTGTTGACGGTTTCGCGAATCTGGAAGTAGACGTCGGGATTGGTGGCGGTGCCGCGCATGACGGGGTGGTCGGGATTGAGGGCGTTGCGGCGGAAGGCGTTGACCGCGTCGAAGTCCAAAAGCTTTGCCAAGTCGGCGTAGTCAATCAGCTCAATCTTTTGAATCTCGTGACTGGTGCGGAAGCCGTCGAAGAAATTTATAAACGGAATGCGTCCCTTAATCGCCGCAAGGTGAGCCACTGCCGACAAGTCCATGACTTCTTGCACGCTTGACTCGGCGAACATGGCGCAACCCGTCTGCCGCGCCGCCATTACGTCTTGATGGTCGCCGAAGATTGACAGCGTCGACGTGGCCAGTGCCCGCGCAGATACGTGGAAGACGCCCGGCAACATTTCGCCCGCGATTTTGTACAGATTTGGTATCATGAGCAGGAAGCCTTGCGAGGCGGTGTAAGTCGTCGTGAGTGCGCCCGCTTGCAACGAGCCGTGAACGGTGCCTGCCGCGCCCGCCTCCGATTGCATTTCCACCAAACGAACTTTCTGCCCGAAAATATTTTTGACGCCATGCGCTGCCATAACGTCGACATCTTCAGCCATAGGCGACGACGGCGTTATCGGGTAAATCGCGGCCACGTCCGTGAATGCGTAGGACACATACGCCGCTGCCTGATTGCCGTCCATCGTCTTCATTTTCTTGCCCATAAGCTATCAAAGTTCTCCTCTCAATTAAATTGCGGGGAATTATATCACGCGTCTATAAAAAAGTAAACCGCGCCGCATATATTGAAAAGTTTCAAGCAAACATTTATAATAATAGAAAATAATTTTGGAGGGGAATTTAATGATACGAATTCATCAAGGTCAAGTTTCGACTTCAGAAGACAATTCGACCCTGTCCACAGTGATTGACATCGGTGATGTGAAAAAAAACGTTTGCCTTTCCGTCAGTAAAGAATATGGGCAATTTTTGTCGCCCGAACGCGCTGATTACGGACTTGTCGGAATGCTCGCCTATGCTCTGCGGAATAAGCACGACATCATTTGCGAGGCTCCCGTCACCGACGAATTACTCTACAACATTCGCGAATTGCTTATCCCGACGTTCGTCCGCAGCGACGCAAGAAATTATCCCGTCAAGATTAACGCGGAAGTTGCCCCGCCGCTTGATAAACTCGACGTTGCACAAGTAACGTGTGGGGGGGGGTTGGTACCGGTATCTCTTGCGGCGTAGACAGCTTTTATGCCGTTCTCAAACACTTTAATTCCGTTTATCCGAGCCGGAACTTAACGCACCTTTGCATTTTCAATAACGGTTCGATTAACAGCTGCTATGGCGTGGAAAATATTCCGTACATTAAGCAGAAAGTTTTTGAGCGGGCGGAAGCCGTGGCTAAGGAATTTAATCTGCCGCTCCTCAAGCTTGAATCGAATTTCCAAGACGTAGTCCCGCAAAGTCACCTGCGAACGCATACCTATATGGATGCTTTAGCGATTTATTCCCTCCAAAAACTTTGGCGAACGTATTATTACAGCAGTACGTACTCTTTCGCTGATTTCTCCTTGCAAAAAAATTTTGATAACGATCCTGCGCATTTTGAGCCGCTCTTATGGGATTGTTTTTCCACTTCCAAGTTGAAAATAATTTCATCGGGCAGTGAGGGCGACCGCAACGATAAAGTTGATTTTATAGCCGACAACCCGATTGCGCAAAAATATCTGCACGTCTGTTTGAAAAAGGCTACGAATTGCGGCTGGTGTCCAAAATGCTTGCGGACACTCTTGGCACTGGACGCGGCGAACAAACTCGATAACTTCAGAGAATGTTTTAACATCGACGCCTACCTTAAAGCGCGCAATAAAGCTTTCGTCTATTTGTACAATACAATCAAAAAAGAACCCGACCAGCCTTTCTTCGCGAAGACTTACAAAATTCTTTACGAGCGCCATAAAAATTTTTTCGATAATCTGAGTAGTAAGAACAAATAATAGCACTCCGCGCCGCATACATTGAAAAGAGCCTCCCGCTTGCCGAGAGGCTCTAAATTTTTTTTTACGCCAAGTTTATTTGAGGAAGGGGAATTTCGCCTTCAAGTCGTCGGACACTTCGTCTTTGAGGTGCGGGTGCGGAATGCCGAAGTCCAGCTTGTAAAATTCCAATCGGTCAATCTCAAGCAGTTCGTTTTCGGGCACGAAGATAATTTTCTGCGAAGTGCGCTTGGGATAAATCCGCGCCGAAAGAACTTCCGCGCCGTCGTTTATGAAGACTTCGACGCTTGAGCGGTCGATAAAGATGTGGAGCTTGAGCTTTTCTTGCGGTTCGATTTGAATTTCGCGGACGGGAGTGAAGCCGCCGATAGGTTCGCCCGAATTGGTGCGGTCAAATTTGAATGTGCCGTCCGAATTGTAAGTCAAAACGGTTTGCTCGATGTCGGAGGCGCGCAGGGCAATGGAAAACTTTTTCGACTCTGCCGCGTCAATCGTCAAGACAAGTTCGCAAGCCTCGCCCGCCACGCCGTCGAAGGTCGTCGCCTCGTCAATCACAACGTCTTCAAGGATTATCGGCTTCCACTTGCGGAGCTTTTCAAGTTCTTTAACGGGCGTGGAGAAAATTTTTCCGTCCTTGACGTGAAGTTCGCGCGGGATACTCATATGCCCCGCCCAACCGTCTTTGGTCTCGTGCATTTCGACATTCCACATATCCAGCCAGCCGATCATGACCGTCCTGCCGTCGGGCGTTTCCATGACTTGCGGCGCATAGAAGTCAAAGCCTTTGTCGAGATATTGAAAGTCGCCGTGCGCGAAGAGTCCGTTTCTGTAGTTGAGCTTGCCGATAAGCACGCCCGCTACCTTGTCGAAATAAAATCTGCCGTCGTCGGTCGGCAAGTCCATAGGCGAGAAAACCAGCACGTCTTCCCCGTCAATCTCTGCGAAGTTCGGGCATTCCCACATGCCGCCGAGAGTTCCGTCACTGCGCGCGGAAATTGCCTTGCACCGCCACGACTTGGTCAAGTCTTTCGACTCAAACAAAAGGATTTGCCCGTGAGCCATGTCGGGCGTGCGCGAGCCGAGTACCGCGTAATATTTGCCGTTGTGCACCCAAACTTTCGGGTCGCGGATGTCATGGATGGAAACGTCTTTGTCCGCAACTTCAATCTCTTCGATAATCGGATTCTTCGCGGACTTTTCAAAGTGAATGCCGTCTTCCGAGCTTGCAAGGCATTGGAATTCGATATGCCCGTAACCTATCGCGGCTTCCTCCTCCGGCGTCGCACTGAGGTGGCCGGTGTACATGAGGTAAAGCTTGCCGTCCTTTTCGATAGCGGAGCCCGAAAAACAGCCGCCGCCCGCCTCGTAGGGCTCTTCGGGCGTCAAAGCAATGGGCAAATGTTTCCAATAGGCCAAATCGTCGCTTACGACGTGACCCCAATGCATGGGACCCCAGCGCGGCTCGTAAGGGTAATGCTGATAGAAAAAGTGGTATTGCCCTTTGTAAAAGCACATGCCGTTAGGGTCGTTGCACCAGCCGAAGGGCGGCGCAATGTGATAGCGCGGGTACCAACGGGCGTCGGTTATTTGCGCGAAGGGTTGAAAGTTTTCAATTTGTTCTGCCATAAGATCACTCCTTTAAATAAAACCGTGATGTTTGAGTTGCCGATAAAGCGACCAGCCCGCGACGGGGAAGCCCAAGAAAATTCCTGCAAGCCGCCCTTTGCCGCCGAGCCCGAAATAATCGTCGACCAGCCCGCCGACGTACAGGCAAATAAAAATTACGGCAGCGATATAAATCCCAACGCCTGAGAGAATCGCCGCCGCCTTCCAAAAATTATTCATGCCTTAGACAAGCACGCTTGCCAAACGAACAAGTTCGGGGTCAAGCGGCTTTTTGTTGTTGACTGAATCGAACAGATTAATCGAAACGACTTTGCCTTCGTCGAAACCGAAAACGACATCGGACACGCCCGAAATTATTGCCAAGGCCGCACGTTCGCCGAGCTGGGAAGCCTTCATGCGGTCTTCGACAGTCGGCGAGCCGCCGCGCTGAATGTGTCCGAGAATCGATACGCGGGTGTCAATGCCCGTCTTTTCCTCGACGACGTTCTTCAAGCCGACGCCGCTGCACGCGCCTTCCGCCACGACGATTATGCTGTAGCGGCGGCCGCCCTTGTACGATTCGACAATCTCTTCGCACATCTCATCGATATTGTATTTGACTTCGGGAACGATAATGTATTCCGCGCCCGAGGCAATGCCCGAAACCATAGCCAGCCAGCCCGACGTGTGACCCATGACCTCAACGACCATGATGCGCCGATGCGCCGACGCCGTGTCGCGCAGTTTATTTATCGCCTCGACTGCCGTATTCGCCGCCGTGTCGCAGCCGATTGTGTAGTCCGTGCCCCAAACGTCGTTGTCTATCGTGCCCGGCAAGCCGACTATCGGAATGCCGCCCATCTTCGACAAAAGAGAGCCGCCCGTCAAAGAGCCGTCGCCGCCGATTATGACCAGACCTTCAATCCCGTGCTTCTGCAAGTTCTCCAAGCCCTTGCGGCGTCCTTCCTCCGTCTTGAACTCTTTGCAACGTGCCGTGCCCAAAAACGTGCCGCCGCGCTGAATCAAATCGCTGACGCTCCGACGCTCCAATTCTTTAATTTCGTCGTTAAGCATGCCCCTGAATCCGTTAAAGATACCAAAAACTTTGACACCTTCGAAAAGCGCCGTGCGGACAACAGCCCTCGCCGCCGCGTTCATGCCGGGGCTGTCGCCGCCCGATGTCATTACCGCTAAACTTTTCAGCATAAATTTTTCCCCTCCCACTCAATCTTCTGCATAGGTACTACCGCGAACATTTTAAAGAATTTCGTTGCAAAAGTAAAGCAAATTTTCAACGGCGTTGCTTGAAATTTTAAAGCCCGTTGGTTAGAATAACGTTGTCAACGTAACCAACCGCAGGGCTCAAAGTATTTTCGTTATTTTAACCGCCCTGCAGGATTTTTGCAAGGAGGAATTTTCCATGAGGAGCACAGAGACAAAACGCCGCATCCTCAAAGAGGCGAAGCTCGCCTTCGACGCGCTGATGAAATGCTATCCGTTCACGACGGACGACATCGAAGGGGAAGAATGGCGCGACTACCCCAACTACGGCAACGGGGACTACCAAATCTCCACTTTCGCGCGCATTAAGTCTTTGAAAAACGGTCGCGTCAAAATTTTGAAACCCTGGTTTAGCGGGGAATACATGCAAATCGAACTTTGCCAAGACGGCGTTCAAAAGACGTTCCAAGTCCATCGCCTCGTCGCCGAAACTTTCATCCCCAATTCCGATAACCTGCCTGAGGTGAATCATCGCGACGGGCGGAAGTACAACAACCACGTGTCAAATCTGGAATGGGTGACCCACGCCCAGAACATGCGCCACGCCGTTGATACGGGTTTGCAAATTGGCTTGAGTGGCGAAGACAATCCGCGAGCTAAACTCATCGGTGAACAGATTGTTTACATTCGCGAGAATCCCGACGGCTTGACAGGCAAAGAATTGGCAGAAATGTTTGGCGTGTCTGAAATTGCGGTCAGTGATATTCAAACTGGTAAAACCTACAAAAATGTGGGCGGCAAAATTCGCGAGACAAAACGGAAACGCACCCCCGACGAGATTCGCGCCAAAATCCGCGCAGAGTACAGAAAGGGCGTCCCCGGTTGCGGCTTGCAGGCTCTTGCTAAAAAGTACAAGCTCAATCCAACGACAATACGCGACATAGTCAACAAGGACGAAGACTGACAGCTTAACCTGACGAGCCGCGCCGCAAGCGATTGTTAATTGGCGGTGACCGTGATAAAATGCTTCCGCAGTGAAAATCGACATGAAGGGAGCTTTTCAAATGGGTTCTTCTGAAATAAAAAACTTCGGTATCCTCGGCTACCCGGTGGGTCACTCAATGTCGCCGCGCATCTACAGGGCGGCGTTCGACGCGGCAGGCTTCCCGAATTACAATTACGTTCCGTTGCCAACGCACGCAGGCAAGCTTTACTTCGCGGTCGAGGGGCTCAAGGGCTTGGACTTTCGCGGGGCGAACGTGACGATACCGCACAAGTCGACGATAATGAAATTCCTGGACGCGGTCGACGCAGACGCAATGATAATCGGCGCGGTGAACACGGTCGTAAACGACGGCGGCATCTTGACGGGCTACAACACGGACGTTTACGGCTTCCTTGCCGCGCTTGCCGAGGCGAATTTTTTGGCTGAAGACTGCCACGCGGTGATATTGGGAGCGGGCGGCGCGGCTCGTGCGGTTTTGTGGGGCTTGTGCAAGCGGCGGGCTGAATGCATAACGATAGGCGCGCGCAATCCTCAAAAGGCTGACGCATTGGCGAAAGATTTTCTGAACTACGGGCGCGTCGAGGGCTTCGATTGGCATTCGGACGAGTTCAAGGAAATGGTTCGGACGGCCGATATCGTCATAAACACGACGCCGCTGGGCATGTATCCCGAAGTGGACGATATGCCGCCGATTGACTTAAAGCTTTTGCCGGAAGGCGCGCTGGTCTACGATATAATTTACAATCCCGCCGAAACTAAACTGCTTAGGACTGCGCGGGCGATGGGTTTGCCGACGCTTGACGGCTTGTCGATGTTGCTGTTGCAGGGCAAAGAGGCTTATCGGCTGTTCACGGGCGAGTTGCCCGACTTGGACGTCATGAAGGCCGCATTGGAAGAGGGGCTCAACCTTCGCTGAATAATCGCAATGGTGGCGGGCGCGTCCCTTCAATTCGTCATTCGATTAAATTTATTTTTTAAATCTACTTTCTTTGTGCGGACAAAGAAAGTAGCAAAGAAAACCGCCGCTACGCGCGGGGCGAAGGGTCGTTACCCGCGCCGCCCGATATTTTCAGCGTGCTTGCGCCGACGGTATTTGCGTCACGCAAATGCGTCGGCGACGGCCGCCCATCCTTGGGCGGCCTCTTTTTTAGATGATTGTCTTAAAAATTTTTGACGGTGATATTCATGACGGACTTTGACGAGCAACTTAGGAAATTGATTCACATGGAGCGGCACAACTTCGCAGGCTCTTCGTCGCGCGCCATAGTGGAGCTGGTGAATTTGCTTTTCGACTTCGCGATAAAAATGCGGGCGTCCGACTTGCACCTGGAGCCGTATGAAAAATCGTTGCGCGTGCGCTATCGAATCGACGGGCAATTACAGGAACTTCATCAGCCGTTACCGCTAAGCTTGGCGGATGCGCTGACTTCCCGAATAAAAATTTTGGCGCGCATGGATACGACTGCCGCCTTCCTGCCGCTGGACGGAGCAATTCGTTTCGGGAACGTCGAAATGCGCGTGGCAAGTATGCCGTCGTTCGGCGCGGAGAGTTTGACGATACGCCTGCTTGATTCGTCGTTGGAATTGCACCGCCTCAAAGATTTGGGCTTCACGGCGGAGAATGAAAAAATTTTCCGGCAAATGACGAACACGGCGGCGGGCATGATAATTTTGACGGGGCCGATGAATTCGGGCAAGTCGACGACGCTTTACGCCGCGTTGCGCGAACTCAACCAGCCGTCGCGTTCGATAATGACGCTTGAAGATCCGATTGAACAGCACGTCGAGGGAATAAGTCAAGTGCAAGTCAACGAGAAAACGGGTTTGACGTTCGCGGCGGGCTTGCGAGCGATGTTGCGCATGGACTGCAACGTTTTAATGGTCGGGGAGGCTCGTGACGCGGAGACTTCCAAAATAGCGGTGCGCGCCGCGCTGACGGGTCATTTGATTTTCACGACGTTGCACGCCAACGATTCATGCAGTGCGGTCTTCCGCATGTTGGAAATGGGCGTTGAACCGTATTTGTTGGCGGCGACGCTTAACGGCGTGGTGGCACAGCGGTTGGTTAGGCGGCTTTGTCCGAAGTGCAAGAAAATCTGCGCGGACGGGACGTTTGAGGCGGTCGGTTGCTCGGAATGTCGTGGCACGGGCTACAGCGGACGAATCGCCTTGCATGAGATTTTGCGCGTCGATAAGGATTTGCGCTCGCTGATTCTTACCAGCCGCGACTTGGATGAGATAAGAGCCTTTGCCCTTGACGCGGGCTTGAAGACTTTGGCTGACGACGCTTTTGAAAAAGTCCGCGCAGGTGTCACGACACTTGACGAAATCAGACGCGTGTTGGGCATGGATTTTATCAAAGGAGCTGATTAATTTTGCTTGACGAAAAAAAAGTTGCGTTCATAACGTGCGTGAACAGCGATTGGTGGTACAGCGAGTGCCGCCTTTACCTGGAGCACTTGACGATACCCGACGGCATGACGGCCGAGTTTATCGACGTGCGCGACGCAAAATCCATGACGGCGGGCTACAACCGCGCAATGAAAAATTCCGACGCCAAGTACAAAATTTATCTGCACCAAGACACTTTCGTCGTCAACAAGAATCTTATCGCCGACTTGCTGAAAATTTTTCGCGACGAGACAATCGGTGTCGTGGGAGTGATTGGTTGCATGAACTTGCCCGCGACGGGCGTTTGGTGGGACGGCTTGAGGACTTACGGGCGCGTGCTTCATGCTTGCGAGCCCGAAAGTGTCGTCGATTCGCATTGCGACGAACCCGAAGGCGATTATCAGGAAGTCGAATCGGTTGACGGTTTATTTTTGGCGACGCAGTACGATTTGCCGTGGCGCGAAGATTTGTTCGACGGTTGGCATCTTTACGACACATCGCTCTGCAAGGAAATGAGCCGAGCCGGTTATCGGGTTGTCGTGCCGAATCAGTCGGCGGATTTTTGGTGCATACACTGCCCGAAGGAAAAACCGCTTGACCCGCGCTATCGCCGCTACCAAAAAATTTTCCTTGCCGAATACGGCGACGAACTTAATCCCGAAGTTTAAAAGTTGGTGGGCTAGAAATGCGCATGCATTTCGTATCGGCGCGGCGATACCGTTTGAATTACGGAAGCTAAGGCGCGCTATCAGGATGCAACGTCACGTTGCCGCCGCTACCAAAAAATTTTCCTTGCCGAATACGGCGACGAACTCAATCCGGAGGTGTAAAGTGGAAGACATCAAACCGAGCTTGAGCCGCTTTAAAAGCGGCGAAACATATAACGCGTTTAAGCGTCCGGTAACTTCAGCCAGTCGCCGCGCATAAAATTTATCAACGAACTTTATTGGGAGGTTTGACGTGGAAGACATTAAACCGAGCTTGACCGAATTCATTTACGGCGAAGATTTTTGGCAAAGAATTTTGGTCGTCGAGAGCGCAGATTATCTTGCCGAGTTGCGCGAGCGGTTCCCGACGGATGAAATTTTTTTTGTCACTACGAACGAGGATTTTCATTCCGACGGCGTGAAAACTTTCGTGCTTGACTATCGCGAGGAGCGACTGCCCTTCGACGAAGAATTTTTCGACGCGATTATCGGAGACTTGACGCTTGAGGTCGTGACTAACCCGCAAGACATAGCGGCGGGCTTTTCGACGTTCATTAAGCAGACGGGCTGTTGGCTGACGAGTTTCCGCAACCTTCGCCATTGGAAGGTCATCGAAAAGCTGATGCGCGGCGTTTCGGGAGGAATAGTTTCGCGGCTGTACACGCGCACCGAATTCGAGCGGTTGCTTTACGCGTCGTTCTATAAGGAAGTGCAACTGTTGCCGCTGAAAAAAAACGCGCCGCCCGAACTTTTGGCGCGGCTTATCGATTGCGGCTTCGACAACTTCGACGACGACTTGCAGACAGAATTTTGGCTGGTAAGAGCGGCGCGCTCAATGCCGGAACTTGCGCTGTTGAAGTCAATGTTCACGCCCGACATCCGCGCAGAGCTGTCGCGCCTCCTTCACCGCATCGAATACGACGTTGCAACCGAGGACAGCGTTCAAAAGTTTTGGCGGCTATTCGACGCACAGGGTCTTTTCACGGACTACGCGGCGGCGTTCATTCGGTCGGTCGTCGTGCACCGCGAACATTTTTGGCGCAACATGAAAATTTTTTCCGCCCGCGCAGAGCTTGACGCGATAATCGACGAGGCGGAATCAATGTACGACTTCGATACGGGTAATCGTCTGCTGTGAGCAATAACAGCGAACGAAAGGGCAACCCGCCGCCTAAGATATTGACAACTCGCCCTTGACACAAAAAAATCGCTCGTCTATAATCGGCGTTGTCTTGAATCTCTTTGTAAGGAGGTGTCGGGCTTGAAGAGAACTTTTCAACCAAACACACACTGGCGCAAAAAAACGCACGGCTTTCGCGAACGCATGAAGACGAAGGGCGGTCGGCTTGTCATCAAAAGACGCCGCGCTCGTGGCAGGAAAGTGCTTACAGCTTAAGCTACGGCAGGTCACTATCGAAGTGGCCTTTTTTTTCGCTTATCGGCAGACGGAGGACGCCATGTTTCGATTGAGCAAGGCTGAAATATTTCGCGGCAAACACGACTTCAACGCGGTACACAATCACGGACGCTCGTTCGCGAATCATGCATTGGTTTTGCTTGTCGTCCAAGACGAACGCTACAACGGCAAAGTCGGCTTCGCGGCGGGCAAAAAGCTCGGCGGTGCTGTCGTTCGCAACCGCGTCAAGCGTTTGATGCGCGAGTCTTATCGCCTCAATAAAAATTCCCTCCGTCGTGATTGCGGAATGATTCTTGTCGGGCGCAAGTTTCTGGTTACCGCCAAGTTCAAGGACGCCGAAAAGGCTTTCCGCGACTTGTGCAGGCGCGCCAAACTCTTAAAGCCATGACAAGATTTCTTATAGCTTTGATAAAGTTTTATAGGCGGTGGTTATCGCCTTTGAAGCCGCCGTGTTGCCGATTCGTGCCGACGTGTTCGGCTTATGCCGTCGACGCGCTGAAAAAATACGGCTGGGCTCGCGGCAGTTGGTTGACGCTTAAACGAATTCTGCGTTGCAACCCGTGGAGCAAAGGCGGCTACGACCCCGTTCCCTAAGTCCTTAAAGGATGTGATGTTTTGGACGAACCCGGAATCTTCGGCAGTATCTTCGCCCCGATAGAATATCTTTTGAGCACCGCGCTGAATGCGCTTTATTCCTTCCTTGAAATTGTCGGCGTGCCCAATTACGGCTGGGCGATTGCTTTGCTGACCATACTGATAAAAATTTTGCTCTACCCGCTCACGAAAAAGCAAATCGAATCGGCCAAGGCCATGCAACGTCTTCAGCCACAAATGAAAAAAATTCAGGAGAAGCACAAGGACAATCCGCAACTGATGCAACAAAAAATGATGGAGCTTTACCAGAAAGAGGGCGCCAATCCGATGTCGGGTTGCCTGCCCATGTTGGCTCAAATGCCGATTTTGATGGGCATGTACTACACGCTGTACAATTTCGATTACGGCAACGCAGACCCGTCGTTCCTGTGGGTACCGCATTTGTCAAACACCGACCCGACTTACGTTTTGCCCTTCCTGAGCGCGGCAACAACTTTCCTCATGCAAAAGACGATGTCGTCAAGCAGTGCCGACGGCAATCCGCAAATGCGAATCATGATGGCGATTATGCCGATTTTTATTGGTTGGATAAGCTTAAATTTCCCAGCGGGGCTCGTGCTTTATTGGGTAGTCAATAACTTGGCGCAAATAGCTCAACAGCTGTGGATGAACAGAAAAGACGATAAGGAGGCCGCTTAAATGGCGAATGTGATTGAAAAGACCGGCAAGACGGTAGACGAGGCACTTCAAGCGGCAGCCGCAGAACTCGGCGTGGCGGCAAGCGAAGTGGAATACGAAATTTTGGAGACGCCGACGAAAAGATTGTTCGGCTTATTCGGAGAGACGCCCGCGAAAATCCGCGCTTCAATCAAAGTCAGCGAGCCGCCGCCCGTCGTCGAGGAGCCTGCAACGGTCGCCGTCGAAGGATCTGCGCGGACGGTCGAAGAGCCCGTTCAACCTGCTCAACCCGAACAGCCCACGATTGAACCGATATTGGAGCCGTCGCCCGTCGAAGAGTTTTCGGACGAAGCAGACTTTGAAAAGGCTGTCGACGCGGCGAAAAATTTCTTGCGGGAAGTTTTCGCGGCAATGCAGTTGGAGGCAACAATCGAAGTCGAAGAGACGGAGGAAAGCGTCAAGCTCAACCTTAGCGGCAAGGGCTTGGGCATTCTAATCGGCAGGCGCGGGCAAGCACTGGACGCCTTGCAATATCTGCTGAACTTGGCGGTCAATCGCAAGAGCGAGGAGAAATTTTTCTTCACGCTGGATGTCGAGGATTATCGCCGCCGCCGCGAAGAGGCTTTGATTAAGCTTGCCAAAAGTGTCGCCGAACGCGCCATTAAAACCCGTCGCGAAGTCCGCTTGGAGCCGATGAGCCGTCACGAGCGAAAAATCATTCACACCATTCTGCAGGACAACGACCGCGTCGAAACGCACAGCACGGGCGAAGAGCCTTATCGTTACGTCATTGTCACGCCTGTCAAGCGCGGCAGGAGGTAAAGCATGGGTTTCTACGACGATTATAATTTCGACGGGCTGAAATTTTTTTCTAAACTGCAAGACAAAACTTGGATCACTGTTTCCAAGCCTTGCCAAAAATTTTTGTCCGTCATCAATCAACTAAAGACATCTTCAACGCTAACGGTTGCTGAAGTCGGCATCGGTTTCGGCGCAACGGCTTTGCAGGTTTTGAAAATGCTTCGCACAGATGACGTTTATTATGCCTTCGACTTTGAAGACCGTCTTCAAGATTTTGCGAGCGATTTGCAGGCGCGCGATTTCGGCATAACGTGTGAAGTTGTTTTGGCGGGCAACTCTCACAACGAGTGGGATTCGTACAACTGGAACTTGAGCAACATGATTTTCCGAATGCGCGAACGGAAACAGGCGGGCATTTTCGACGCGGTCTATCTGGACGGCGCGCATACGTTCCTGCATGACGGGCTGGCGGTTTGCTTGCTGAAGGAGCTCATCAAAGACGGAGGCTTTCTGATTCTTGACGATCTGTTTTGGAGGTACTCGAACAGTAAATTGGGACAAAAGCATTCCGGCGGACGCCTCACGCGGGAACAGATGGAAGATTATCAAGTCTTGCGCGTGCAGGAGCTTTTCCTAAGCAACGACCCGAATTTTGAAAAGCTTTCGCCGCCGAATGCTTATCGCGGTGTTTTCCGCAAGCGTCCGCGCTGACAACACAAACGACATAAAAAAACGCCCTTCCGATTTCGGAGGGGCATTTTTTATTTCAAGCCGCCAAAGCTTAACGTTTCATGTTGACGACCGTTTCAAGCATCTCGTCGGCGACCGTCGTCATCTTGGAGTTGGCTTGGAAGCCGCGCTGCGTGACAATCATATCGGCGAACTCGGTTGCCAAATCGACGTTCGACATTTCAAGCGCGGAAGCCGTGACCGTCAAGCCGAAACTGTCGACCGTCCTGACGTTTGCTTGGCCGGAGTTGTTCGACTCTTGGTAAATCGTCGTGCCGACCTTCGTCAAGCCGGCGGCGTTGGTGAACTGCGCGACTGCGATTTGAGCCTCGGTGCGAATCAAGCCGTTGGTGTAGGTGCCCGTGATGATTCCGCTGGAGTCTACCGCCACGCTCTGGAGGATGCCCGCCGCGTTGCCGTTGGTCGTCGGGAAGGAGCTCGTTGCGCTGGCATATTGCGTCAAGCCGTCGAAGCTTATGATAGCCTGGTTCGACGCCGCGCCGTTGCCCTCGGAATATTCAAAGGTGATGGAGGCGTTTTCGTCTTGCCCGTTGGAAATGAATTGTCCTCTGTCGTTGAAGTAAATGTAGTTGACGTTGTTCATGGTGCCTACGGTTCTTGAGCCGTCCGTTTCGGGGTTGCCGTTGGCTTGGCTACGCTCGTATCTGTTCGTGAAGTTTTCGGAGGCAGGACCCGCTTCCCCGACGCCCGGTGCGATATAAACTCTCCAGCGGTTGTAGAAAACGACTTGGTCGGTAGTAGCCGTACCTTCCTGAGGCTCACCGTTCGCGTCCGTGTAAGTGTAAGTGTAGCCCGTAATGGTTCTTGTCGGACGACCTTGATCATCTGTTCCCTCTTCCACTGTGGGAGTTATGTTGGTGATGTTGGTGGCACCTTCGGGCGGATTCAGGATTGTTGCCGAAGCTGCCGCGTTGATGTCGCTCAAGTTGCCGTCTTGTGAATCGTAGTCCTTGTCGATAAGCACGGTGACTTCGTGCTTGCTACCCAAAGAATCGTAAACGGTGGCGAGCGTCGTCACGGGGACGCTGTGATTGACTTCATAGTAGCCGTCGGTGACGTTCATTTTGGTGCCGTCTCTGAAGGTTATCTGCGCGGCGATGATTGTTTTCCCGTCGACGTTGACGCTTGTGGTTATGGGGCCGGGAGCACCTTCGCCTTCTTCGCCTTCAGCTGTAGTTGTTACGGCATTTATTTCGTCCTGAGTGACGCCCGTGGCGGCGGTGAAAGTGATTCTTTCGATAATGCGCGATTCTCTGTCGAGATTGCCGTTGTATGTCATTTGAGTTGTCTCGGCGGCGTCCATAGTTTTGCCCGTGGGGACTATGACATCGGTCGCCAAGCCGTTGGTATCAAGGACGCCGTCGGAGGTGGCATTCCAGCCTTGCACGCGCAAGCCGTTGCCGGGCATGACGTAATAGCCTCGCTCGTCGAACATGAACGCGCCGTTGCGGGTGTAGTAATTTTGTTCGCCGTCGCCGAGGACGAAAAGCCCGTTGCCCGCCAGTGCAAGGTCGGTATTCTTGCCGGTCTGTTGCGGCGAGGCATCTTGGAACAAGAGGTCGATACTTTCTACGTTGACGCCCAAGCCGATTTGGCGCGGGTTGACGCCGCCGCGTGTGTCCGTTGCCGCCGAGGCGTTGCGGCTCAGTTGCGAAAGCATATCGGAAAAAGTCGTGCGGCTGGATTTAAAGCCGATTGTGTTGATGTTGGCGATGTTGTTGCCAATAACGTCCATGCGTGTCTGGTGACTCTTTAAGCCGGAAACGCCGGAGTACAGGGAACGCATCATAGTAAATCACTTCTCCTTTGCTAATTCGGCATTTTTGCCGGAGGTCAGATTCGTTTGACTGTTCCTTGTCTGCCGAGATTCCATTAAATCGTCTGACCCGATGTTTCAAAATTTTATCAAGCTTGCGCTTGACTTGCTAACTATATCGGAAGTCGTCGTCGGCAACTTAAATTTTTTTACAAGCGGCAATGTGACGGCCTCAAACTTCGCAACGTGTTCGTGCTAAAAAAGGCTGTTTCGACGGCGTTGCGCGGCAAGGCGACGGGCAGCGGCTATTTGTCCGTGCGATTTATCTATCTTGTAGACGTAAGCCATGACTTCGGCTATCGCCTTGTAAAGTTCGGGCGGGATTTCGCGGTCAATCTCAAGAGCCATCAGCATATTGACGAGCGTCTTGTCTTGGTAGACGGGAACGGAATTTTTCTGCGCGGCCTCCAAAATATGTTCGGCTACGTGCCCGCGTCCTTTGGCTATCACTTTCGGTGCAAGGTCGCGTTCTGCCTCATACTTCAAGGCGACGGCTTTGCGTTGAGCTGTGGCGTTCGCCGCCGAAGGGTTGTTTGCTATTCCTGCCATTTCAATCCATCCTTGTCAGTGAACTTTAACCGATTATATTTGCCGCCAACTTTACCGTCAAGGAGTGGTTGCCCTTTCGTTTGCTAAGCAAAAGGGCTCAAAGACAGCTTTTGATTTTAAATCTACTTTCTTTCACTGGCGAAAGAAAGTAGCAAAGAAAGCCACCACTGCGCGTGGGGCGGATACCGACCACCGCCGCAACGTTCGCGTCCCAGTCAGCCACTCGTGCCGCTGTCGACGCATCACGCGTCGAAGTCGCGGCGGGCGCGCGTCCATGCGCGCCCTCATTCTCTGCAACTCATTCGTTGCTTTATCAACAGTCCCTAACTATCACGTTTCTTGCGGAGCTGAAGGAAGAGAATTGCCGCGAAAATCGCAACGCCCGCAATATCCGTGACGAGCCCCGGCTTAATCATCAAGAGGCCGCCCGCGCCCAAAAGCACGCGTTGCCACTTCAACAGCGGAGCGGCAAGATAGCCGATAAGCGACGCGCTCAACGCGACCATGCCGACAATCGCCGTCAAAAGCGACAATATCAGCCCGCCCGTCACGCCGTTGACGAGCAACAGTTCAGGGCTGAGCACGAACATGTAAGGGATTATGAACGCCGCGATTGCCAGCTTTGACGCGTTGATTCCCGTCCTTAACGCATTGCCACCCGATATGCCCGACCCCGCGTAGGCCGCCAAGGCTACGGGCGGAGTGACGTCCGCGATTATCCCGAAGTAGAAAACGAACATGTGAGCCGCCAAAATCGGCACGCCCATTTGAATCAGCGCGGGCGCGGCTATCGTCGACGTGATGACGTAATTTGCTGTGGTAGGCACGCCCATGCCCAAAAGTATCGCCGTTATCATCGTGAGGAACATTGCGGGCAACGCCATGCCGCCCGACAAATCCAAAAGTGCGGACGCAAGCTTGAGCCCGACGCCCGTCTTCGTCACGACGCCGATTATAATGCCGGCCGCCGCGCAGGCTACCAAGACGCCCAAAACATTCCGTGCGCCCGTCTCCAATCCTTTGACGATTGCGGCGGGCGTCATTCTTGTTTCCTTGCGCAAGCTGCTGACGACGATTGACAAGATTATCGCGACCAAGGCCGCGCGCATGGGCGTGTAGCCGCTGACGAGCAGATAGACGATAACAATCAGCGGTATCGCCAAATGCCCGCGCGTCCTGAACAGTTCGCCGAGCTTCGGCAGTTCTGCGCGGGGCAAGCCCTTTAAGTCGTTGCGCTTAGCCTCGAAGTGCACGCCGAGCCATACGCCGATAAAATACAACGCCGCAGGGATGACGGCCGCCTTGACGATTTCGACGTAGGGCACGCCGACGAATTCCGCCATAAGGAAGGCCGCCGCGCCCATAACCGGAGGCATCAGCTGACCGCCCGTAGACGCCGCCGCTTCGACCGCGCCCGCGAAGTCTTTGTGATAGCCGAGCTTTTTCATCATCGGTATGGTTAGCGAGCCCGTCCCGACGACATTGGCGACCGAAGAGCCGCTGACCGTCCCCATCAGCCCGCTTGACAACACTGCCACTTTAGCGGGGCCGCCGCTTGCCCAACCCGCGATTGAATTCGCAACGTCTATGAAAAATTTTCCGAGACCCGTCCCCTCCAAGTACGCGCCGAACAGGATAAACAGGAATATGAACGTCGACGAGACGCCCAGCGGTATGCCGAAAATGCCTTCCGTCGTGAAGTAGACATGGCTGACGAAATGATCTATCGTCAAGCCTCTGTGCGCCAAAATCCCCGGCATGTACGGTCCCGCGAAGGCGTAACTTATGAAAAACAAAACGACGCAGACCATCGGGATTCCGACCACGCGTCGCGCCGCCTCAATTACTAAAATGATTCCAATCGCGCCAATTATTACGTCCGTCGACGTTGGCAAGGCCGCCCGCAAAATTAATTCGCGATAGTTCAGGACGATATAGGCGGGCATTGCTGCGCCCAAGACTGCAAGCACTCCGTCAAGCGGGTGAAGTTTGTCGCGCCGCCAAGATTTTCGCGTCGGGTAAAGCAGAAACGATAAGCATAAGCCGAAGCCCAAATGAATCGCCCGCTGGATTTGCGCGTCGAGCAGTCCGAAGCTTGCCGTATAGAGTTGGAAGACCGAAAAGCTTATCGCCAAGGCGGAAACTACTTTTGCCATAGCTCCCGCATATTCCATGGTGTTCGATTCGGCGTCGTACTTTTTCAAGACCTCCTCGGCAGACATTTCTTTTTTTTCGGGCACAGGTTGCACCTCCTCAAATTTTGTAAATCATCGGGCTGACGTATTCGGCAATGCGTTCGTCGTGTGTAATGAAAAGCATATCGTCGACAATCGCCTGGCACAGCATGAGCCTGTCGAACGGGTCGCAGTGCGGCGGCGTGTTTTCCTTGCGCGTCAAATTTTTTACTTCGAGTGCGTGCAAAACATCGAGCGGTAGCGGCTTAAAGCCGGCTTGCAGACAGTACAGCAAAATTTCTTCGCCGCTGTAAGGCATTTGGTCGGGATGATTCGTGTGCTTGAAGTCAATCTCAAAAATCGACAACGAGCTGAAATAAATTTCGTTGGATTCGTCCAATATCATGTTGCGGGCTTTGAGCGACAACCTTTCATCGCCTTTGAAATACCAAACAAGAATGTGCGTGTCGAGTAAAAGTTTCATTTCTTCACCTCGTAACTGTCGGCAACATCGCGCCAAATTTCCGCGTCCATAGCGTTGAAGAGTTCGTCGAAGTTGGGCGGAAGGTCGTGCTTATCCTTGGCGATACCGAAGAGGCGGCGGCGAGACGTAACGGGTTTTTCCTCTTTGACGCGGGGCAAGTCTTCCTTAATCGGGCTCATCTTGATAATCGGCTTGCCCTGGAAGGTCAAGTACACTTCCTCCAGCGGGTCGCTCAAAAGCGTCACCAGTTCGGAAAATTTTTCCTTGGCGTCGATAACGTTTATGTACTTCATCTCAATCGCTCCTTTGATTTTGGTCGACGGAAAATTTCTACAGGCGGCGGCGTTTTTCCTGCAGAGGGCTTGCGGTTGAAATTGCGCTGGCATTGAACTATAATCAATCGGATTATCTAGGGGCAGTTGGTAACGTCAAACAGTGACGGTTCTTTTTTCGCCTGACGAAAGTTGTCGCGCGCTCGCCGGTCGCTTTAAAAGCGACGGAACAGCAAGGGCGCGGCGATTCCCTTAAGTCATCGACGAGTTTCAACGCGCTATCTGGGTCAAGCTTCAAGCTTGCGCCTCGTCATACGAAAAAATTCCTCGTCACATCCCGATTTTGAATTACCAACACACCCTAAGCAAGGAGGATTCTTTCAATGAAAGTTATATTGCAGGAAGACGTTAAGAAAGTCGGCTTAAAGGGCGACGTCGTCGAAGTGTCGGACGGCTACGGCCGCAATTATCTTTTGCCGCGCAAGTTGGCGATTGAGGCGAACGTTGCCAATCTGAATTCGGCGAAAGTCAAGGCCGAAAACAAGGCGCGCAAGGCTCGGCAGGAGGCTGACGAGGCTAAGCTTTTGGGCGCACAGCTTGAGAAAATTTCCGTGAAAATCCCCGTGCGAATCGGTAAGGACGGAAAACTTTTCGGCTCGGTGGGCGGCTCGGACGTCGCCAAGGCTCTCAAGGAAAATCACGGGCTGAACGTCGACAAGCGCAAAATTTCCGTCCAAGGCGAAGTGACGGGCGCGGGCACCTACGACGCCGTCATCAAGCTTCACCCCGAAGTCACGACGAAAATCAAGCTTGAAGTCGTCGAAGGCTGAATCATGTTTAGAAAATTTTTTAAGGCATTGAGCGGGAAGAAAGAATCGCGCCGACAGCGACAGGAAACCGACATTGAGCGCGAAATTTCCGCGATTTACGCCATCCTCGTCGAAGTCATGGGCTCCGACAGATTGGTTTTGCAGGCGGGCAAGATGGACGCCCTCCGCTACATGCGCTCGAATGACCCCGCCGAACGCGTCCTTGCCCTGCGCAGAATCCTTGAGGAAAATCCTACGCTCGCGCCGCCGCCCAAGCCCAACGAACTTAAAGAACAAGTCATGGCTCTTTCGGAGCTGATAGCCGACATCATGGCGCGTCGACAGGTTGAAGACAAAATTGAACGCAAGATTAACGAGAAGCTTGAAAAGGAACATCAAGACTACGTCAAGGATATTCGTATGCAAGTTTTGCGCGAAGAGAACAATTCCGAATCGCCGCACGACCAAAAGAAGCGCGAAGACCTTCAAGCCCTCGAAGACATTCACTTGACGCAATCGGTTATGGAATTGCTTAGGCCGAAGACGCTTGAAGAAATCGTCGGGCAGGGACGCGCCGTCAAGTCGTTGCGCTCAAAGCTTGCGTCGCCCTACCCGCAACATCTGATTTTGTACGGCCCGCCGGGCGTCGGCAAAACCACGGCGGCGCGGCTGATATTGGAGGCGGTGCGCGGCACAGAACTAAGTCCCTTCGGCGAAAATGCGCCCTTCGTGGAAACGGACGGCACGACCCTCCGCTGGGACCCGCGTGACGTGACGAATCCGCTTTTGGGCTCGGTGCACGATCCGATTTATCAGGGCGCGCAACGTCAGCTTGCCGACAGCGGCGTCCCCGAACCGAAACCCGGTCTTGTCACGGACGCGCACGGCGGCATCCTGTTCATCGACGAAATCGGCGAAATGGATATCATGTTGCAGAACAAGCTGCTGAAAGTCTTGGAGGACAAGCGAGTTTTCTTCGAGTCGAGCTACTACGACCCTGCCGACGAAAAAGTTCCGCCTTACGTCAAAATGCTGTTCGAGAACGGTGCGCCCGCCGACTTCGTGCTTATCGGTGCCACGACCCGCGAACCTTCCGCGCTCAATCCCGCATTGCGTTCGCGTTGTGCAGAAATTTACTTCGAGCCGTTGACGCCCGCTCATATCGTCGAAATCGTCAACAACGCCGCGCAGAAGCTCAACGTCGAGCTTGAGGACGGGCTTGCCGAAACAATCAGCGAATACACGATTGAAGGGCGCAAGGCGATTAACATTCTTGCCGACGCCTACAGCTTGGCTCTTGACCGCGCCGAGGAAAAAGTTTTGCACATCGACCGCCCCGTCAAAATCGAAATGCGCGACGTGTACGAAGTGGCGCAAGTTAGCCGGCTTTATCAATACGTCACGCGCAAGGCGTCGAGCAAGGCGGCAGTCGGGCACATCTTCGGGCTGGGCGTCAGCGGCTTTATCGGCTCCGTCATCGAGATTGAGGCTGTCGTCTTCGCGGCGGAAAAGGGCAAGGGCACGATTCGCTTCAACGAGACGGCGGGCTCCATGGCGAAGGATTCGGTCTTCAATGCGGCGAGCGTCCTGCGCGGCGTGACGGGCAAAGACATTCACGACTTCGACGTGCACATAAACGTTATCGGCGGCGGCAACATCGACGGACCGAGCGCGGGCACGGCGATTTTGGCGGCGTTGGTCAGTGCAGTCACGGGCAAGCGCATTCGGCAAGACGTGGCTGTTACGGGCGAAATTTCCTTGCAGGGCAAAGTTCGGCCTGTCGGCGGCGTCTTCGAGAAGGCTTACGGCGCAAAGCAGGCGGGCATTAAGACGTTGGTTATCCCGAAGGAAAACGCCAAAGACATTCCGAAAGGACACTTGGGCTTGAAGATATTCGCAGTCGAGACGGCGGAGGAGGCTTTCAAAAAAATTTTCGCGGACGCGGTTGAATTCGTCGGCAAGCAAACGGTTTCGTTGGACAAAGACGAACAAACAGCTTTGACACCCACGCCATCGTCGAAAGACGAACAGATAAAAAAAAGCAACGTGACGTTGCACCCAGATAGCGCGCTGAAAGATTGCGCCGACATTGATTCGACCCCCGCGTCGTCGTCGAAAGACGAACAGATAAAAAAAATTTCCTCAACGACTGTGACGTCGGAGGAATTGGAAATGCTTACGAGCGATTGAACTTTACGAGCTGCCTGCGGGCGGCTTTTTTTATTAGGATTAAGACTGCAAACACGCCCTAATAAAAGACTTCTTGCAAGCACAAGCCCTGCGCGGGCGCGGTGGCGGGTACGAGGCTCCTGTCGCAAGCGGCGAAAATTTTTCGGAAGCCGTCGACGCTCACCCTGCCTCTGCCGACCGCCGCCGTCAACGCCACGATGTTGCGCGCCATGTGGTACAGAAAGCCGCTCGCGTGAATTTTTATCGTCAAAACCTCGCTGCCGAAAAGTTCATCGTCGAAAATCTCCGCCGCGTAAATCGTTCGGACAGGATTCATATTCGGCGCGCCGCCCGCCGCCTTGAAGCTCGAATAGTCGTGCGTGCCGACCAAGACGCTCAAAGCCTCGCGCATGGCCGCAACGTCCAATGCTCTGAACTCGTGCCAAGCAAACCTGTTGGCAAAGGGATTCGACGCCGCGCCGCGCAGGATTCGATACAGATAGATTTTGCTCTTCGCGCTGTGCAATGCGCTGAAATTTTTATCGACCTCTCGCGCCTCGCGAACGACGATATCGGCGGGCAAGACCGAACTCGCCGCCAACGGGATTTTGTCCAAGGCAATGCGTCCGTCCGTAAAAAAATTGACGACCTGCCCGAATGCGTGAACGCCCGCGTCCGTCCTGCCTGCCGCCGCCAATTCTATCTTGTCGCCGAAAATTTTCGTCAGCCGCTCCTCCAAAACGTTTTGGACTGCCACGCGCGGCGGACTTTGCCACTGAAAGCCGTTGTAGTTCGTGCCGTCGTAAGCAACCGTCAGCGCGATGTTCCGCCGCCGAAGTTTCATTGCCTGTCTGTTTTCAAACCGCATCCGTTATTCTCCGATAAATTTTTCTTGCCGACCTTCGACTCAAGCCGCCGCCGCCCGCTTTAAAAGCGGGGGAACAGTTAGCGCGTTGCAACTGACGACAAAGGAAACGTTATCGCCGCGTTCATACGCAACGCCGGCGCATTGCTAGCCCGATAAAATGGTTGGATTCTCAATTTTTCTTGCCGACCTTCGACTCAAGCCGCCTACGCAGTTCGTTATGAAAATCTTCCGCGCCCGCCTTGAATTTGACCTCGACGCAGATGACGTAGACCGGAATGCTCCACGCCTGCCGCGCCACTTCGTCCGGAATTTTAACGGCGTCCTTTTCCGTCACAACAATCATTTCCGCCGCGAACGACTCCGCCCGCCGCAAGATGTCTTCCATTTCCGCAACCGTGTAGTCGTGGTGGTCGGGATAGCGCAGGCTCGAAATTATTTCCGCTCCCAAATCGCTTAGCGTCCTCTCGAACGACGCGGGGTTGCCGATAGCCGAAACCGCCATCACCTTCCGCCCGCGTAAAATCTCGACGCTGACGCCCTCGCCCGCCAAATCGACCGACCAATCGGCAAGCGGTATCAGGCAGCGCGGCTCGTGTATGCTCTCGACAATCTGCGCGGCGGCATTGTACTTTTGAACGGTCTCGCGAATCAGCTCGCAAGAACCCTCGCGGGCTTGGTCAACCTTCGTCATGAGGCAAACATCTGCGCGGCTGATATGGGAAATGGATTCGCGCAACGTGCCGCGCGGCAAAAGGTGCCCGTTCCCGAAGACGGACACCGCGTCAATCAGCAGAATGTCGAAGTCGCGAATGATTTGCCAATGTTGAAAGCCGTCGTCAAGAATCACGACCTCCGCGCCGAAATTTTCAATGGCGTATTGCCCCGTGACGGCTCGCCGCGCTCCGATTAGCACAGGGACATTCGGCAGGTGCTTGGCAAGCATGTAGGCTTCGTCGCCCGCCTCCGTCGCGTCCATTTTGAGCGTCTTGCCGTCGCTTACGATGCCGACTTCGCCGTAAAATTTCGCCCGGTAGCCGCGATTGAGAATCACGACGCGATAGCCCATGTCGCGAATTTCCTTCGCCAGCCGTTGAGCCGTAGGCGTTTTGCCCGTCCCGCCGACCGTTATGTTGCCCAGGCTTATGACGAAACATTTCAGCCGCTCCTTGCCCGAAAAGCCCAAATCGTAGCCGAGTAGCCGCAGATTGACCAGCCCTTTGTAGACCAGCGAGGCAAGATACATGACGAAAATCATCAGCGGCGTGAAGGCTCCGCGAACTTCTTCGTCGTGAATCAGCTTGAGGAAATACGTTTGAACGTTTTCAATTTTCTCTGTCGTGCGGAGGCGGCGGGCGTTTTCCTTGGCCTCGTATTCGGTGAGCATTTGCCTTAGCAGGACGGCCGACTTGCGCGACGCGCCGCGATTCTCATGGACAATCTTAATCGTCTCTTCCTCAAGGCGTTGGCGTTCGGCGGGTTCGTCGAAAAGTTTCTTCGCCTGCGCGGCAAGTTCGTCAGCGTCCTTGACCGTGACGCAAGCGTTGCGATTCTTGAACAGCGCGTGCAAGTCTTTAAAATTTTCCATGTGGTGCCCGACGATAATCGCCTTGCCGTGCGCCGCCGGCTCAAGGATATTGTGGCCGCCGTGAGAAACCAGACTGCCGCCGACGTAAATCACGTTGCCGACGCTGTAGACTTGACCGAGTTCGCCGATAGTGTCGAGGATGATTATGTCTTCGCCCTTGGGCGGACGCTTTTGGAGTTCGGTGCGCGTGCCGACGGTGAAGCCTGCCGCCTTGCACAGCGCGACGACTTCACGGGTGCGCAAAAGTTCGCGCGGGGCAATGACGAGCCGAGCCTTGGGATGATCTTCGCGAATAGCCTTGAACGCCTTGAGCACGAAATTTTCTTCGCCGCGATGCGTGCTGCCCGCCAAAAAAATTTCCGTGGCGTCCGTCAAGCCCATGTCCGACAAAATCTTGGCGCGTTGAGCGTCCGTGACATCGGTGTAGGTTTGGTCGAATTTCGTATTGCCCGTGACGATGACGAGGTCTTCAGGCGCACCGAGCTGCTTGACGTAGCCCGCGTCGACACTTGACGCCATAGCGAACAGCTTGACCGTGCCGATCATATCGCGCAGGATTGAGAACATGTACTTGTAACGCTTGACGCTCTTTTCGGAAATGCGCCCGTTGACCATCATGACGGGCACTTGATGTTCGCGCGCCGCTTTGAGGAAGTTCGGCCACAGCTCCGTTTCGACGTTCAGAAAGACGCGCGGGAAAATTTTTTTGAAGACCGACTCCGAAACGAACGGCAAATCCAGCGGGAAGTAGATTATGCTGTCCGCGTCTTTGATGATTCGGTTCGCCATTTCGTAGCCTGAAGTCGTCACGACCGACACGAGGATTGGCGATTTGGGGAATTCGCGGCGGAACTCTTTAATCAGCGGGCTTGTGGCGACGATTTCTCCGACCGACGCCGCGTGCACCCATATGCAATTTTTTTTCGCCACGGGGTCCAGTGCGCCCTTCGGGAAGAAGCCGAAGCTTTGACGGATTCGCTCCACGAAGCCGCGCTCCCGTATCGAACGAATCATGAACACCGGGATAATCAGTATCACGACGAGTATCGCCGCCAAGTTGTAAAGTAATTGCAATTAACGCGCTCCTGTTCGTAAAAATATTTCAAGCGTCCCATTCACAGACGAAACCGGAATTTTCAAGGTTGTAAAAGGGTAATACTCCGTCGCCTCCTGATTCAACCATATCATTCCAAAATCCATTAAATCCCGGATGCCTGTATATGGTCAAGACATTTTCACCATATTTTCCGCCATTGTTCGGTTCTCCCTTGTACCAGTTGGAATAAGAAAATTTTTCGCCGGTAATCCAAACAAAATTGCCGTCCGAATCTCTGATGCCGCCCGTCCAATAGTAGCCTTTCGTTCCGCGATTGATTATCAAATCTTGAACGAACGCCTGCTCCACGCCCGAAGTTATGGTTACCAAATGACCTCCGAGGGATTCGCAATAAGTTTTGGCGTCATTCCAAGTGAGCCCCGTGTCGATAATTTTGTAGCTGTGACCGTTGTGTTCGTATTTTACGGCATCGGCGGGGATATTTTTAGCGTGAATATTTCCATGAGAGTCAATGAAGTCGTCAATATTCCGTTTCAGCTCGTCGCTGTCGATTATTACCGTGATCGTCACGAAAACTTGAACTGCATCGTTGACCAAAGTTTTTTCTATCTGCGTGTCCGTGATTTTCAAGACACCCGCTGTCATCGTTATGATGTCGTCCTCGACAAGCTCAAAATCGCGGAGTTCGGAACGAGTTCTGATATAGACGCCGGCTTTTTCGCGCGCATTCCGCAGAGCATAAGTTTTCGCCCGTTCGATGATTTGTTCCTGCGTCTCGGCTTCGCTCATTGTCGCCTTGCCCTCGCCGGTGTAAGTTTCAACCTCGGCCTGCGCGGCGGACATAAAAAATAAACTGCAGACGATAAGCAGCGTTGCCAAAAACTTTTTCACGAGCCCGCACCTCCCACAAAAAATTTTGTCGATTATAACACAGCGCACAAAAAAAATCTGCCGCTTGTAAGTGACAGATTAAATTTTTTAAAATTACGAAGTGCTCTTTAGCATTTATCAAAAACGATTCGTAACTTTAGGAGAATGGAAGATGAACTTATCGGCTGAAAACATTTCGGTGACGCTCGGCGCCCGCTTTAAAAGCGGGGGAACAGCGGACGCGCCTCAACGTTTCACTGCTTAAAGTTGGTCGCCCGCGTCCATACGCATTGCTTCGTAACTTTAGGAGGGATTGAAAGATGAACTTATCGGCTGAAAATATTTCGGTGACGCTCGGCGGCAAAGAGATTTTGCGCGATTTGAATTACGAATTCCCTTCGGGCAAGCGCACGGCGATAATCGGCGCGAACGGCGCGGGCAAGTCCACTTTGCTGAAGGTGCTTTGCCTGCTCAACGAAAATTTTTCGGGACGCGTGACGCTCGACGGGCAAGACATTCGCGCACTCGGCAGAAAAAATTTGGCAAAGGTAATGGCAATCTTGCCGCAAGAACGCGACGCGCCGCAAGATACGACCGTCAAGCAGTTGGTTTCATTTGGACGCTTTCCGCACAGAAAATTTTTCAGCGGCACCTCGAAGGAGGACGACGCGGCTGTTCAAAACGCCTTGGCACTCACGAAGCTCACGGGCTTTTCAAATCGGCAAGTGGCAAGTCTTTCGGGCGGCGAACGGCAACGCGCTTGGCTGGCAATGACGCTGGCACAACGTCCGAAAATTTTACTGCTCGACGAGCCGACGACCTACCTTGACATTGCGCATCAGCTTGAAGTCATGGAAATTATCGCCGACGTGAATCGCCGCTTCGCCACGACGATTGTAATGGTGCTCCACGATGTGAATCACGCCCGCCTTTACTCCGACGCGGTTTTGATTGTAAAGGACAAGGGCATTTTTGCTGCGGGCAGTCCAAAAAAAATTTTGACCGCGCAGACTTTGAGCGCGGTCTTCAACGTTAAAGCAGATATTTTCAGGAATGCGGCGGGCGACGAAATTATTTTCCCGCTCGGAAAAGGAATTTGACTTCAAGCTCGCGTTTGTCTCCGAAAAAAATTTTTTTCAAGGTCACGAGGCTAGAAATGCGCAGGCATTTCGTTCCGGCGCGGCGATGACGTTTGAATCATGAACGACACGGCGCGCTTACTGTTCCGCCGCTTTCAAAGCGGCCGTCACGTTGCTTTTCCCGCTTGGCAAAAAATTTTAGATGTGACCTTCCAGATAATCGACGGGCGTGCCTTCGTCGACGTCATTGTCCACGCGGCGAATGAATTTCGCGGGAATGCCGCCCACGACCGTGTAGGGCTCTACATCGCGCGTGACGACCGCTCCCGCCGCCACGACCGACCATTCGCCAATCGTGACGCCTTGCAGAATCACGGCATTTGAGCCAATCCAAACGTTATCGCCTATGACAATCGGCTTGTAGTGAAGCTTGCGGCTCCTCGACGGCGCAAGGTCATGCGTGGCCGTAGCCAAAACGACATTGTGCCCGATAAGCACGCCGTCGCCAATCGTTATGCCGCCCTGGTCTTGGAAGTGGCAGCCCGCGTTGACGAAAACATTTTTCCCGAAAGTGATATTCTTGCCGAAATCGGCGGTGAACGGCGGGAACAGCCGGAACGTCGGGTCAACTTCCCTGCGCGTGAGCCGCGTCATAATTTCGACAATCTCTTCGGGCGTGTGATAAGCGGAGTTCAATTCCATTTCAATGCGGCGGCTGTCTTGGCAGAGTTCGCGGAAAAAGTCCAGGCGTTCGGGATTTTTATTCGCGGGGTGATTCTCGTCTGCGAAACTCGCGCGCAATTCTTCCAATGTCATACAAATCGACTCCTTTATCGTTTATTGCAATGCCGGGGATTGTTGGTAAGTTGGCGGCGTTGACTTGGCTTTTCAATGGCTTTAAGTTGGTTAATCTACTTTCTTTCAGCGAGGAAAGAAAATAGCAAAGAAACTCGCCACTGCGCGTGGGGCGGATACCAATCGTTGCCGCGCCTCGTTTTCTGCAACTTATTCACGCCTTAGTGTAAAATTTCATTCAATCGGTCGTCAACGGGTCAATGTCAATCAGAACGTCTTCGCGCCTGTGCAAGTCGTGCGCCCTTAGGAAATTTCTGACGGCTGACAAATCGCCCGACTTAATCAGCAGGACGAAGCGGTAGACGCCGCGCAGATTGGCAATGGCGGCGGGTATCGCTCCGAAAATTTCTTGGCGGGCGACAGACTTCTTGGCGACCTCGGCTCGGAAGGCGGCGCGAATTTCCTTGGCAAAAGCCAAAGCCTTCGCCTCGTCCTTATTCGTGACGATGAGCTTAACCAATCGGCAAAACGGCGGAAAAAAAACAGCCTCGCGTTGCGGCAACTCGTTCGCGAAAAATTTTTCGTAATCCTGTTCGCAACCGTAGCGAATCGCCGCCGCGTCGACGTTGTAGGCTTGAACGATGACTTTGCCCGGCAAATCGGCTCGACCTGCGCGGCCTGCCGACTGCGTTATCAGCTCAAAGCAAGTCTCTGCCGCCCGAAAGTTCGCGAAGCTCAAAGCTGCGTCCGCACTCAAAACGCCGACCGCCGTCACCCCGCCGATGTCGTGACCTTTGGCGACCATCTGCGTCCCGAATAAAATATCGTACTCGTGCGCCGCGAAGGCGTCGAGTATTTTTTTATGCCCGAATTTCCCGCCCGTTGAATCTCTGTCCATGCGCAAGACTTTCGCTTGGGGCAAGGCGGTTTTCAATGCCCGCTCCAATTTTTCCGTGCCCGTGCCCAAAAATTTTATGTGACGACTGCCGCAAGCGGGACAAGTTTCGGGCGGCGTCGATTCGACCTCGCAGCGGTGACAAAGCAGTTTCCCGTTCGCGTGATACGTCATGGGCAAGCCGCAACTCGGACACTTGGCGACCTCGCCGCACTTCCTGCACATCACGACCGTCGACCAGCCGCGCCTGTTCAAAAGCAATATCGCCTGCTGATTCGCCGCCAACGTTTCTTTTAACAGCTCGACCAGTGCCCGACTCAAGACCGTCCTGTTGCCCGCCGCAAGTTCGCCGCGCATGTCGACGCATTTCACTTCGGGCAAGGGATTGTCCAACGCTCGGTGCAGCATCTTCAGCAAAATCAATTCGCCCCGCTTGGCACGATAAAAATTTTCCAGACTCGGCGTAGCCGACCCAAAGACTATCGCCGCCTCGTGAAACTTCGCGAACTCTTCGGCAACGATTCGTGCGTTGTAGCGCGGCGCGTTATTCTGCTTGTAAGAGCTGTCCTGTTCCTCGTCGACGACGATTAAGCCGACGTCGTCAACGGGCGTGAACAATGCCGATCGCGCGCCGATAACTATTCCAACGTCGCCGCCGCGTATCCTGTGGAAGGTGTCGTTGCGCTCCTCGACGCTAAGCCGACTGTGAATGACCGCCACGTCAGCGAAATGCGCCTTGAAGTTCTCGACCGCTTGGCTCGTCAATGCGATTTCGGGCACCAAAACTATCACTCGCCGCCCCAATCGCCTCGTTGCCTTCGCAAGCTCGATGTAAACCTGCGTCTTGCCGCTGCCCGTCACGCCGTGCAACAGGAAGCCTTGAAACTTTCGCGCCGCCAAAAATTTTTCGACAGCCTCAATCGCCGCCGTTTGCTCTGCCGTCAGCTCGAAACTGCGCGGCACCGATTTTATTTGCGAATAGCTGTCTCGTATGATTCGCTGTTGTTCAGCCTTGACGATGCCCGCGTCGATTAACCTTTTTGCCGCGTCCGTTGAAAGTTTCAGTTCGGAAAGCTCCGAAGCCCGAAGTTCGCCGCGTTCTTTGAGCAACCGCAACAATTTCATCTGCGCGGGCTTGGTTTTGAAATTTTCTGCGTTGAAGTCCGTTGCAAGTGTCAAGACGCGCTCGAAGCGTGCAGAAATTTTTTTTGCGCGTTGACCCGGCATGAACAGCCCCATTGTTTGCGACAGCGGGCACAAATAAAATTCCGCCATCCAACGCGCCTCGCTCATCATTTCGGGCGTGAACCACGGCTCGTTGTCGACAACGTCCCGAATGTCTTTCAGCTCGAATTCAAACGTCGTTGCGTCGTCGATTTCGTGAACGCTCATTACGAAGCCGTCAACCATTCGTTTGCCGAACGGTATCAGCACTCGCCACCCTGCCGTCAAAAATTTCAAGCGGTCGGGCACGCGATAGGTATAGTTTTGATTAATGCTGTTAGCCGTGACGTTTACGCAGACTTCGGCGATTTTCATTCGATTCCTCCCTAGTCCCAAGTCCCTCGTCCCTAGTCCCTAAGTTAGCGCGCTTGCTTGCCAAAATATTTTCGACAGCCTCGAAGACAAGCGATTTGTCCA
>CAMJMR010000002.1 GCA_946407095.1 uncultured Selenomonadales bacterium
GCCGTCGAACAAAAGGGTTTTGACACGGGAAAAAAACGAAAGGAGTAAAACGTCAGATCGTCACCGACGAGACTGGTTGTCTTTTATCGGTCGTGATTCAGAAAGCGAATTTACACGACACAAAAATGGGATATTGGGTAGCGGGTTTGGCGACTTTCGCCTATCCGACGTTGAAAAAGATATGCGGAGATGGCGGTTACCGTGGGACTTTCGTTTACGAAGCTCACAAATATTTCGGTTTGCAAGTAGAGATAAGTAAGAAGTTAAAGCCGCACGGCTGGCAAGTGTTACCAAAGCGGTGGATAGTGGAGCGGACTTTTTCTTGGCTTAATCACTCTCGGCGACTTAGCAAAGACTACGAGCTGACGGTTGCTTCTGCCGAGACCTTGATTAAGATTTCTCATATTCACACTTTGCTTAAACGTTTATGAACACTGATTCTTACAACAATTATTATTCAACTTCCATATCGGGCGGCGCAGGCTCCGACACCATAAAGGTTGCCCCAAGTAACAATATCGTCACGATAAACGGTGCCACCGGCAACGATTTCATCAGCCTGAGCAGTTACGCGGGAAAGGATTTGCTTGTCTACAAAGCAGGCGACGGCAACGACTCTGTCACGGGCTTCAAGACGACCGACACGCTGAAAATCGGCAACGGAACTTCTGATACGTTCACGTCGGTTAAAAGCGGCTCGGACGTCGTGATTGAAGTCGGCATGGGCAAGATAACCCTTACGGGCGCGGCTTCCCTCTCGACTCTCAATGTCGCGGGCAAATATGTTGCGTCCACAGTGGCGGGTGTCAAAATCAACAACTACACGAATTCCACACTAATATCCACGGGCGCGGGCAACGATACCATTTATAACAACGGCGACTCCGTAACGATAGACAGCGGCGCAGGTAATGATTCGATATACGCGTCGGGCGACAAGAAAGTCTCGATAAACAGCGGCGCGGGTGACGATACGGTTTTCAATGGGCTTTACGGTGCCAAAGCCACGATAGTGACGGGTGAAGGCGACGATTCGGTTTATAACGGCTACCTCAATGCCGAAAGAACGAAAATCAGCTTGGGCGCGGGCAACGACACTGTACGCAACTTTAGCGATTACGTCTCAATTGACGCGGGCACGGGCAACGATTTAATCATTATGAATAAAGCGGGGCAAGCGGTAATTGAGTACGCGAACGGCGACGGCGACGATACTATTTACGGCTTCAATCCATCCGATACGTTAAGATTGACGGGCGGCACGATAACGGGCTCGGTAATTTCGGGCGACGACCTTATCTTGAAAATCGGAACGGGCTCCATAAAGCTTCTGAACACTCGCTCCGTCAACTTGGGAACGACAATATTCAATCCTACGACGTCGAACGAGGGCACAAGCGGTCACGACTTCCTAACAAACTTTAGCGACAATGCCACAGTCAACGGCAACGGCGGTGATGATAAAATTGCCAACAGAGGTACCAAAGTATTAATTAATACGGGCGAAGGCGACAACAGCGTCGGTAATTACGGCTACAACTCCACTATCATTACCGGCAACGGCAACAATACCATTTACAATCACACGTACCAAAACGAGGTATTGATATTGGCAGGCTCCGGCAAAGATTCAATTCACAACGATTGGTCAAGAGCAACCATAGACGCAGGCGCGGGCGACGACACGATTGTGAATCACTACATCTCACTGATTCAAGGCGGCGCGGGCAATGACGTAATCCGCGACGGCAACGACGGTACAACAGAGGACGGCATAGCGCATCACGGCTCCACACTCATTGGCGGCACCGGCAACGATACCATTTACGCCGAATCCGGCTGGGAAGGTACAACGACCTTTGAATACACCCAGGGCGACGGCTACGATGTCGTCTACAGTTACGGCGCGAACGACACGATTAAAATTTACGGCGAGCAACCTTCCACGGTTATAAGCGACAACGACGTAATCCTCAAGGTCGGTGAAGGCTCAATCACGCTCAAAAACGCCAAAGGCATAAAGCTAAACGTCGTGGTAGAAGACTATAACCCGAAACTCATCAAGCTGACAGAAAACGCTGATACTTATTCCAACACCCTCGACGGCGCGACGATTCTGGCACTGGGCGGCGCGGACAGCATTACCAACAGCGGCGCGAGTGTTTCCGTTGATTTGGGTGCTGGCAACGATTGGCTCAAAAACAACACAATCGGTGCCGACTCGACAATCACCGGCGGCGAAGGCAACGACACCATTATCAATCTCGGCGAAAATGTTTCAATCGACGGCGAGGCGGGCGACGATTCCATTTTCAGCACATGGGGAACTTACGATAGCGAAATTGGTAAAGCTTTTAACGTAAGCGTTTCGGGTGGCGCAGGCAATGACACCATAACAGGAGCATATTTGGGTAGGTACGACAGAATCACGAGAATCAACGGTGATGAGGGCGACGATTATATCTATAACACTGTATACCACAGCGGTTCAGGCGGCTATATAACAATCGACGGCGGCACAGGCAACGACACAATTAAAGCAGGCTGCGGTTCGATTTCAGGCGGTGCGGGCAACGATTCAATCAATATTGGTAGCGGTAACACTACAATAACAGTAAACGGCGGCTTAGGTGACGATACTGTTTTCACCGACAGCGCCAACGTCAATCAAAAGATTTTCTATCAGTACACCTCAGGCGACGGCAACGATTCTATCATCGGCTTCAAGACTACTGACACGCTGAAAATCGGCAACGGCACGTCCGATACCTTCACGTCGGTAAAAAGCGGCTCGGATGTCGTGATTGAAGTCGGTACGGGCAAAGTCACGCTCACGGGCGCGGCTTCCCTCTCGACTCTCAACGTCGCGGGTACTTACGTTAATCCTTCCATTCCGTCCGATACCATTGTCCTGACCGAAGGCAACGACACCTACAACAACACCGTGGACGGCGTGACGATTCTTGCCTTGGGCGGCTCGGACAGCATAACAAACACGGGCGCATCCGTTTCGATTGACGGCGGCGCAGACGGCGATTGGCTTGAAAACAAGGGCGCGAACGTGACAATCACGGGCGGTGAAGGCGAAGAGTCCCTAAGGAATTACGGTGCAAGCACCCGCGCAGATTTGGGCGCAGGCGACGACAGGGTAACGATGTCAAACGCAACGGGCAACACGCTCCTTGGCGGCGAAGGCAACGATTGGGTATTGAATTCCTCGGCAAGTGTCAGCATAGACGGCGGCGCGGACGACGATTCGATTGACAGCATGGGCTTGAATGCCACACTCATTGGCGGAGACGGCAACGATTCAATCCGCAACAAATCGGGCACAGGCACAATCGACGCAGGCGCAGGCTCCGATTCAATAGTCGCAATGGGCACCAATTACATTGACGCGGGCGCGGATAACGACTTCGTAACGGTATTCGCGGGCGGCAAGAACAGCACAATCCTAAGCGGCGCGGGCGACGACTATATCCAAAATATCGCCAACAACGTAACGTTCCTTCACAAGAAGGGCGACGGACTCGACACTATAGACGGCTTCAGAGCAAACAGCACGCTCTTAACGGACGGCGCGTTTACCCTGTCGACGGTCGGGAACAATCTCGTCGTTAAAGTCGGTGCTGATACGACAACCTTGCTCGATGCGGCAAGTTTGACAGCCCCGAATATCATTGACGCAAGCGATAACCCGTTGCTAATCGTCGGCACCGAAGGCAACGACACAATCAACAACAGCCTCGACGGCGCGACGATTCTGGCACTGGAGGGCGACGACAAAGTAACAAACCGCGGTGCAAGCGTATCAATCGATGCGGGCGCGGACGATGACTACGTTCTAAACACCGTTGGCGCGAACGTGACGATTGACGGCGGCGCAGGTAACGATAACATTGAAAATTACTACGCCGACAAAGTATCGATAGTGACGGGCGCGGGGCTCGATACGGTTTACCACTATGGCAACAGCAAAACCGGCACAGGGCAAAGCGTCACGGCGGACACCGGCGACGACAACGACCGTATTTACAACTACGGCGGCTCGAACGTGTCAATAGCGGCCGGCGCGGGCGACGATTATATCATGTCGTCGAAAACCAGCTTGAATGTCACGCTAGACGGCGGCGACGGCGACGACCAAATCTACAGCTACGGCAAAAATGTCACGATAATCGGCGGCACAGGCAACGACTCCATGAAAAATGACGACGGAGCAAACGTCTTGTTCAAATATGCGTCGGGCGACGGTGACGATACAATCCTTGGCTTTAACGAAACGGACACGCTCCAAATCGGCGACGGCACAGGCTCTTATTCAAAGACGACCTTGGACAACGGCGACGTGGAAGTCACTGTCGGCGAAGGGAAGATAACTTTGGTCGGCGCGGCAAGCTTGGGGTCTTCGCTTAACATTGACGGCGAGGAAGTTTCTGCGACGGCGCAATGGAAACTGGACGGTACGACGGCGACTTACGGCACAGAAACGGAAACGTTAATCACGGTGAGCGGTGTCAAATCGCTTGACGGCATTTCGCTGGAAGGCAACGTCGTCACGATTTCGGCGGCGTCCTTGGATAAGAATGAAGTTACAATCAGCGACGGATATACGTTGGCACTTGGCACGGATGTATCTGCGCCCACGACCGTTGCGGCGAGTTACAATGCCAACACTCAAACCTACACGGGCGCGGGCAAAACGGCGGGTTACACGCTGGCGAACAATGCCATCAGCTACTCGGCGGGCACGTCGAAAGAATTCAAGTTCAGCGGGATAGCGGACGACGCGATAACCAAAGGCTTTTTCGTCAGCGCCTCAAAGAAAACTATCGCGATTGGCGCGTCAGCAATCAATTCCGATAAAACCATCCCCGTTAAACTTTTGAGTGCGCCCGAAGGTTACAAAATGGAATTGGGTGCCAGCTTGCCGAAGGCCACGACAATTTCAGCCAACACCTACGACGCCAAAACTCAAACCTACAAGACGAAGGGCACGACTGGAAGCTACAAGCTAAGCAGCGACGGCAAGACTATCAGCTATTCGGAAGGCACTTCGAAAGAATTCAAGTTCAGCGGGATAGCGGACGACGCGATACCCAAAGGCTTTTTCGTCAACGCCTCAAAGAAAACTATCGCAATTGGCGCGTCGGCAATCAATCCCGACAAAACCATCCCCGTTAAACTTTTGAGCGCGCCTGAAGGTTACAAGTTGGAATTGGGCTCCAGCCTGCCGAAGGCTAAACCTATTTCAGCCAACACCTATGACGCCAAGACGATGACCTACAAGACGAAGGGCACGACAGGTACTTACAAGCTCAGCAGCGACGGCAAAACAATCAGCTACGTGGCGGGCACGTCTTTGGAATTTACGTTCAGCGGGATAGCGGACGACGCGATACCCAAAGGCTTCTTCGTCAACGCCTCAAAGAAAACTATCGCGATTGGCGCGTCGGCAATCAATCCCGACAAAACTATCCCCGTTAAGCTCCTAAGCGCACCCGCCGGCTACAAAATGGAATTGGGCTCCAGCTTGTCCAAAGCCGCGTTCGTCGGCACTTCGACGCTCGAAGACGGTTTCTACACGGCGGCAAGTCAGACGGCAGGCTACACGCTAAGCCATGACGCCAAAACAATCAAGTATCGCGAGGCATTGGACACCGTTTTTGAACTTGACGGCATTGCCGCAGAACCGAAGGCTCCAAGCAATGGCGTTGTAACTTTGACGCCTGAAAACTTTGACAAGCGTCTTTCCGTCATGAACAACGAGGCCGAATATGCTTTCGCGCTAGCAAAGGGGGCACCTACACGGGCAAGACGTTCACGGGCAGTTCAGATGCCGACACAATAACAAGCGCAGGCGCGAGCTTGACAATCAATGGCGGCAAGGGCAATGACGAAATTACAAACAGCGGCGCAAGCGTGAAAATCAATGGCGGCCTGGGCAACGATTATGTGAAGAACAGCGGCTCGAATGTCACGCTAAACGGCGGCACTGGCAACGATACGCTTTGGGGCGGCAGCTACGCCGATACGTTCGTTTATAAGAGCGGCGACGGCAATGACATAATCGGCGGCTTCGACAACGACGACCTGCTACAAATCACGGGCACGTTCACGACGGCTTACGATTCGGCGGCGGGCACGATTAAGTTCACGATAGGCACGGGCTCAATCACGCTGACCGACTACACGGCGACGACCTTCAACGTAAACGGCGACAGCTATCAAATCAAAGGCACCAAGCTCGTTAAACAATAACCAAGACAGTTGAGACTTAAGTCTGCGCGGCGGCAGAAAAAAATTATCCCCCAACGTCTCAAATGGCGTCGGGGGATTTTTTTTTGCAAAAAAGTTTTTATAAAGCGGCAAAGCCTTCCTCAAGATCAGCGATGATGTCGTCAATGTGCTCGGTGCCGATTGACAGGCGAATCGTGGCGGGCGTAATGCCCGAGGCAAGCAATTCGGCCTCCGTCATTTGCGAATGGGTCGTCGACGCGGGATGTATCACCAGCGATTTGACGTCGGCGACGTTGGCGAGCAATGAGAAAATTTTCAGCGCGTCGATGAATTTCTGCGCGGCCTTGGCTCCGCCCTTAATCTCGAACGTGAAAATCGAAATGCCGCCGTCGGGGAAATATTTTTCGTAAAGCGCGTGGTCGGGATGATTAATCAGCGCGGGATGATTGACTTTTTCAACCTTGGGGTGCTTGGCAAGGAAGTCGACGACCTTCAGCGCGTTGGCGACGTGCCGCTCAACCCTAAGCGATAAAGTTTCGACGCCCTGCAGGATAAAGAACGCATTCATGGGCGAAATGGCCGCACCCGTATCGCGCAAGAGAATCGCTCTGATGTAGGTGACGAACGCCGCCGCACCCAGTGCCTTGTAGAAGCTGACGCCGTGATAACTTGGATTCGGCTCGACAAGGTGCGGGAACTTACCCGAAGCCTCCCAATCGAATTTGCCCGACTCAACGATAATGCCCGCAAGCGTCGTGCCGTGTCCGCCGAGGAATTTTGTTGCGCTGTGGACGACGATGTCCGCGCCGTATTCAAACGGGCGAACTTGATAGGGCGTGGCAAAGGTGTTGTCGATAACCAACGGGATTTTGTGCTTGTGAGCGATGTCGGCAACGGCTTGGATGTCAATCAGCGTGGCATTGGGGTTGCCGACGGACTCGATGAAAATTAGGCGCGTGTTATCCCGAACAGCCTCCTCGAACACTTCAACGCCCTTGGTCGGGTCAACGAAAGTCGTTTCAATGCCGAAGGCGGGCAAGGTGTGTTCAAACAGATTGAACGTGCCGCCGTAGATTGTGGTTGCGGCGACGATGTGCTGTCCCTGTTGCGCGAGGGCTTGAGCGACGTAGGTGACGGCAGCCGCGCCGCTAGCCACAGCCAAGGCCGCCGAGCCGCCTTCAAGAGCCGCAATGCGTTTTTCCAGCACGTCCTGCGTAGGATTGGTCAGCCGCCCGTAAATGTTGCCGGCGTCCTTGAGCGCGAAACGGTCGGCGGCGTGTTGGAAGTCGTGGAAAACGTATGACGTCGTTTGGTAAATCGGCACGGCGCGGGCGTCAGTGACGGGGTCGGCCTGTTCCTGCCCGACGTGCAGTTGAAGCGTCTCGAATTTATACTTGCGTTCACTCATGATAATTCCTCCTCAAAAACTTCTTGAAGCTGTGACGCAAGCCCAATGATAATCTGCGCGGCGGCTCCTGTCAATGAAATTATCGCAAGAGCCTCCGCAGGAATTGAATGAAGTCAATCAATCTGTCGAACAGTGACGGCTTGGGGGGCGGGCAGCATTTCATAGACGGGGACGGCCTTTCGTCGCGCGAGCGTTTCGCTGTGAGAGAATAACAGCTTGCAATGCAGGGCAAAGGCGCATTCGGCGCAACGGTTATCGTGTATGCATTCGTCGTGGCAAAACCAAAAATTTTCCGAGTCAGCGTGGCGTTCCTTCACGCCCTCAATTACCGCCGCCGTTGCGAGCCAATCGCTCAATTTTTCGCAGACGTCAGCCTTGCGGCAACCGAGGCATAGGCAATCGTTTTTGGTACAAGGTTTTTGATTGTCGGCGGGCACAGGCGGCGCGGGCGTGTCGACGGACATTCTTCCCGCGAGCATTTCGCGGAAAAAAAACAGCATCGGGCAGTGCAAGGCGGAATGACATTCGATGCAACGCTTATCGAAGGGGCAATCTTCGTAGCGCAACCAAAAATCCGCCGAGACTTCCTGTCCGTCGGCTATGCCCTCAAGTTTCGCCTGCCTTGCCAGCCAATCGCTCAAATCTTCGCAGACGTCAGCCTTTGGGCAGCCGAAGCATTGACGCCCGTATTCGTTACACATTTTTCCGCTTCCTCCAAAAAAAAAAAGTCGCCGACATTTCTGCCGACGATTTTTTTATTCGATATTCAATTGACCGCTGCCGCTTCTCCGAAGGCGAAGTAGTAACCGATTTTGAAACATTCCTGCAGAAAAATTCTGTCCGCTTCGTTCGCCGCCTCCGATATCGCGTCCTTGGCTTTGGTCGAGTTGAAAAACTTTCCGTCAGCGAGGCAAAATCTTTGTTGCGTCGACGTGGCGTTCTTCGGCGAAAAATTCTTCGTTATCGGGAAGATTTTTTGCTCCCAGACGCGCACGCCGTCAGCCTTCTTGCGAACTTTGATTGAATACTTGTCGAGGAAATACGGCGCACCGTTGTAGAAGGCGATGAACACGTAATTTCTATCCGCCGGCACCCGCGCAGGGTCGTCGGGCGCAAGTTCCTTTCCTCCTGCCAACCGCGCTTTTATCATTTGCTCAAACAGCTCCGCGCCTTGCCAATCGCTTTTCAGCATGGGTTTCTTCTGTTTGGCTGTTTGAGAAATTTTCTTGTCGGGTTTGAGTTTCGGGAGGTCGTAGGCTTGAGCCGCATTGCCCGTAATCAAGAAAGCTATCAGCAGTGCCGCCGAAATTTTCTTGAGCATTCGACTCACTTCCTTGCGACGAACTCCGGCTCAAGTTGTAATTCGAGTTCTTGATTTTCGTGTTCGTTTTTTTTTGGCGCAGTTACGCTAACGAGCAATTCGGGGTTTTCAAAGGTGTTGCCCAAAATGGTCATCTGCCACGTCTGCACGTCGTAAAGGGCTTGACGCATCTGGTTACTGCATTCGAGCACGAAGCACCCGCCGCGAAAACTCACGACGCCGACGCGCCCGTCATCGAGTGAAACTATATCATCTTCGTAGATTTCTTTTCCGGTTCTGTCGACCAGCCCCGTGAATTGTCCGATAGTCTTCGCGTCCACGCGATAGCCTTCGTAGCCGTTCTCGTAAACGAAAATGTGCGCCTGCGGACCGGGGTCGCCGTATGTTCCACGCTTAAGATAAAATCCGTAGATCCAAATGCTCTTCATCTCGCCGCTGAATATTTGAAAAGTTTTTAAGCCGCGATATTTGATTTCACGTTCTGCCATGAAAGGACACCTCCGACTTTAATCACAAATCAAAATTTCATGCCCGCAATTATAACACCTGCAGAAAAATTTTCCACAGCTTCATGAAAAAAATTTATGGCAAGCGACAATCTTGCGAGCTTCAGCGAAAATCAAATGTTCTTCTCAACCGCCTCCTCGTCTGAAAAAAATCTAAACGTAATCCTATGGGGAATTAGACTTTCGACATTATGTGAAAAAATTCCTGCAAGCCATAAAAAATTTTTTTTGGCGGAGGAAAAGAATCGTCATAAGATTATGCTTTTTATAAACGCCGTGTCATTCTTGGAAATTATTGGTACTTGAATATCCACATTATGGCGTTGAAAACTATGCGGGGATTGAGTGACGGACGTCCGACTTTCGGGGCTTTTTATTTGAAATAGGTTGCTCACTTCTTTTAAATTCATTTTGTCCCCAGTCCCTTGTCCCTAAAAATTTTTACCAACGGCGGCAGGATTAATCGGCGGCTTGCAGAATTCAAGCGTAAAATTGTTGAAGAGTTCATTTGGGTTACAGGAGGGCTTTCAATGACGAAAAAATACTACAGCACCAAAATCGTAAGCATCGGCGGCGAGGTCTCAAAGTTCACGGGGCTCGTCAAAATGATGGTCATCTTCGACGAATCGATGGTTCTGCCCGAATTGCGCGATTTTTCGGTTCTGCACAGCGGCAACAAACTTACCGACGTTATCAAGCCGGGCGATATGCTCAGAATCGCGGACTCTGAATTCAAAATCCTCAAAGTCGGCGGCGAAGTCAACAACAACCTCAAGAGCCTCGGCCACATCGTCATCAAGTTCAACGACGACAAAGAGGACTTGCTTGAAGGCAGCATTCACGTCGAAGACAAGCCCATTCCGAAATTCCGCATTGGCGACGAAATTGCAATTTACGAAGCGGGCGCGGCGGCTCTCAGCGGCAAAACGGCAGCTATCGTGGGCGACGACAAGATTATGTGCGCGGCTATCACGTTGATTCTCAACGACAACGGCGCAAAAATCGTTGACAACGCCGACGAGGCGGATATCGTTGTGGATGTCAAATAATTTTTTCACGGCATAAGTTTCTTTCGACTGTCGGTCACAATAGCGGGCGGCAGTCTTTTTTTTAGGGTCGGCGTCTTGAAAGGAGCGATTGAAATTAAAACGACTACAGCAAGCATAATCGATGATTTGATTAAACGCTATCCCGCGCTGGAAATTTGTCGGGGCAGTCTTTTGACAACGGTCGAGGCGATTTGCAACGGCTTTCGCGGCGGCGGCAAGCTGATAACTTGCGGCAACGGCGGCAGCGCGGCCGATGCCATGCACATTGTCGGCGAGCTGATGAAAAGTTTTCGTCTGCCGCGCAAAATCGACGAGTTCAATCCCGATTTCGTCAAGCGGGCGCAAGAGCTTTTCCCCGTCGATGTCGAATACTTCAAGGCGAATCTTCAAAGCGCCTTGCCTGCCGTGAGCTTGGTCGGCGAAACGTCTTTGCTTACTGCCTTCGCCAACGACGTGACGCCGAATTTGATTTTCGCGCAACAGATTTTCGGGCTCGGCAGGCGCGGAGACGTTTTGCTTGCCATATCCACTTCGGGCAACTCGGATAACGTTTTGTTCGCGGTGGAAGTCGCAAAGATTATGGGGCTGACGGTCGTGGCGATGACAGGTCGGCGCGGCGGCCGGCTTCGTCACCTGTCGGACGTGGCGATTTGCGTGCCCGCCGATTCCTCGCATACCATTCAAGAATTCCACTTGCCGATTTATCACATGCTTTGTCTGGCGGCGGAGAATGAATTTTTTGGAAGTGATTGACGGCGGCGGGCGCGTCCCTTCGATTTGGCGTTTCAATGGTTTTTATGTTTAGGATCTACTTTTTCATTGCATGTCGGCCTGTTTCAGTTGCCGGCGTGTGCGCGCAAGTCCGCGCTGTGCGCGCGTCCATGCGCGCCTCAAAAATCTTGGAGGCGATTAGCTTGCATGAGGCGACTCTCGCCGAAAGTATCTTGAACATTGCTTTGGAGGCGGCTCGGCAAAATCACGCGGCGAAAATTTTCAAAGTCGGCTTGACTCTCGGTGATATGGCGGGCGTCGAAGTGGAGGCTTTGACTTTGGCTTTTGACGTCCTCAAAAAAAATACGCCTGCCAATGACGCCCGACTTGCGATTAAGCGCGTGCCCGTCAGCGCGGCGTGCAACAAGTGCGGCAAAGTCTTCACGCTCGAACGCTACAATTTTTTTTGCCCCGAATGTGACGGCGTTTTGATTCTGCAGAGCGGGCGCGAACTTTTGGTTGACTTCGTCGACTGTGAATGAGGCTGCCCTTTCGTTGGCTAAGCAAAAGCCCGCTTTAAAAGCGGGGGAACAGTTGGGACGCGGCGTCCTCCCTTAAGCCGTCGACGACTTTCAACGCGCTATCTGGATGCAAACCTCATGCCTAGCGCATTCGCCGTTGCCAAAGAAACTCGCCTCGCGGGGGCGTTAGTTTGTCGTCGACGAAACGTTGCGTTTACCCGAAGCCGGCGGCCGTCATCCTTGACGGCCTCAAATTTCGCGACGTGCTTCTTTTTGGAGGTTTCGCTTTGGAAATTAAGCTTATGAAAAATATTTTGGGCGCGAACGACGAAATTGCCGCGCAGAATCGAAAAATGTTCGCGGCTCGCGGCGTCGTCGTCATGAATCTGATGGGCTCGCCCGGTTCAGGCAAGACCACGCTTCTCGAACAGACTTTGACGCGCCTCGCCGATAAAATCAAAATAGCCGTCATTGAAGGCGATTTGTTCACCGCAAAGGACGCAGAGCGAATCGAACGCGCGGGCGTCGAAGTGATTCAAATCAACACGGCGGGCGGTTGCCACCTCGACGCGCCCATGATTCAAAAGGCGTACGCTTCCCTTGACCTGAACGCTGTCGACTTGCTTATAGTCGAAAACGTCGGCAACCTAGTTTGTCCCGCCGAATTCGACATCGGCGAAAATTTTAAGGCGGTCGTCCTGTCGATAACCGAAGGCGACGACAAGCCGCTCAAATACCCGCTCATCTTCAAGGAGTCGGCAACCGTCGTGCTCAACAAAACGGACTTGCTGCCCTTCACGAATTTTGACTTGCAATCTGCGCGGCGGGACTTGACGACGCTACATCCGTCAATAAAAATTTTTGAAACGTCCTGCACAAGCGGAGCGGGTCTCGACGAATGGGCAGCTTGGCTGCTCGAAAGGACGGCTCGCTGATGGAGCCGCTTTAAAAGCGGCGGAACAGATAACGCGCCGCGCCGTCCGACAACTTCAGCTAATCGCCGCGTTTGAAAATTTTTCGGAGGTTTATCAATGGAAAGTCTTTTCGTGTCGGAAAACACCGTGCTCGGCATCGGAAGCCGCTTTAAAAGCGGCGGAACAGATAACGCGCCGCGCCGTCCGACAACTTCAGCTAATCGCCGCGTTTGAAAATTTTTCGGAGGTTTATCAATGGAAAGTCTTTTCGTGTCGGAAAACACCGTGCTCGGCATCGGAAACACGATTCTTAGTGACGAAGGCTTCGGCGTGCGCGTCGTTGAGTATCTGCAGAAAAATTTCCGCTTTCCCGATAACGTTGCGCTGATTGACGGCGGGACGCTCGGCGTCGAACTTTTACACTTCGTGGCGGGCACAAAGCGGCTTCTGATAATCGATTCGATTGACGGCGGCAAGGCGGCGGGCGCAACCTTCCACCTGCGCGGCGACGAAATAAAAGCTCACTTCGCGCAAAAAATATCGGCGCATGAAGTCGGCATTCAAGACGTGCTGACGATGTTGGAGCTTGGCGGCAAAAAAATCCCGTGCGTCGAATTGATAGGCGCGCAACCGTTCAGCTTGGAGGCGGGCGTCGAACTCACGGAGCAAATGGCAAAATTGGTGCCGCCCTTCGCCGATAAAGCCGTCGAAATTTTAAAGTCATGGGGCTTGGAGGTTAAGCGATGATAATTTTTCCTGCGATAGATTTGCGCGGCGGCAAGTGCGTGCGTTTGATTCAAGGCGACTTCGACAAGGAAACGGTTTATTCTGACGACCCGCAAGCGACGGCTCGCAAGTGGCAGGCAGCGGGTGCGAAGTTCCTGCACGTCGTCGATTTGGACGGCGCAAGAGCCGGCTCGCCGCAAAATCTCGACGCCATTCAGAAAATACTGGACGCTGTAGACATTCCGATTGAAGTCGGCGGCGGCATTCGGACGCTTGACGATATGGAACGGCTTTTGACTTTGGGCGTGCGCCGCGTGATTTTGGGCAGTGTTGCCGTAGAAAATCCCGCGCTCGTGGCGGAGGCGGTTTTTCGTTTCGGAGACAGGATTGTCGTCGGCATCGACGCGAAGGGCGGCTTCGTTGCCACTCACGGCTGGGAAAAGTCAAGCGCGGTCACGGTCGTTGAGTTGGTTAAGCAAATCGCGGCGGCGGGCGTCAAAACGATTATCTACACCGACATTTCCAAAGACGGCATGTTGAGCGGCGTGAACGCGGCGGCTTTCGCTGAACTTGCCGAAAAGTCGGGCGCGCAGATTGTGGCGTCGGGCGGCGTCAAGTCGATTGAAGACATTCGCGCGCTTAAGGCTGTCGAGTCGGCGGGCGTGGTCGGCGTGATTGTCGGCAAGGCGATTTATACGGGCTCGCTTGATTTACAGTCGGCGATTGAATTGGCGGAGGCTTGACATGCTTACGAAAAGAATAATCCCTTGCTTGGACGTGAAGGCGGGACGCGTCGTCAAGGGCACGAATTTTGTCGGACTGCGCGACGCCGGAGACCCCGTCGAGCTTGCCAAACGCTACGACGACGAGCGGGCGGACGAATTGGTTTTCTTGGACATCACGGCTTCGCACGAGGGGCGCGGCACTATGGTCGAGGTTGCCAAAAGCTGTGCGGCGCAAGTTTTCATTCCGTTCACGGTCGGCGGCGGCATTCGCACTGTCGAGGATATGCGCGTCATGTTGGCGGCGGGTGCCGATAAAATTTCAATCAACAGCGCGGCGGTCAAGAATCCCGAACTTTTACGCGAAGGCGCAGAAAAATTCGGCCGGCAATGCGTGGTGCTTGCGGTCGACGCGAAACGCTCTGCCGACGGCTGGGAAATTTACGTCAACGGCGGGCGCACACCGACGGGTCTTGACTGCCTGGAGTGGGTGAGGCGCGGCGTGGCGTTGGGTGCGGGCGAAATTCTTTTGACGAGCATGGACGCCGACGGCACCAAGGGCGGCTACGACATCGAACTAACCCGCGCGGTCAGCGAGGCGGTCAACGTCCCCGTCATTGCTTCGGGCGGTGCCGGCGAGCTTGAACATTTTTACGACGTGCTTGTCGACGGCAAGGCTGATGCGGTCTTGGCGGCTTCGGTCTTCCATTACGGCAAATACACCATTCGCCAAGTCAAAGAGTATCTTAAAGGCAGAGGCGTCGAAGTCAGATTTTGACGGAAAACTTTTGGAAGGGAAGGTTCAATGCAGAAAAACTCATTTAAGATTTTGGAGTTCGATAAAATTTTGGCGCGGCTGCGCGATTGCGCGACCAGTACTTTCGGCAAAGAACTTGCCGCCAAACTGGAGCCCGCCGACGATTACGAGACCGTTCGCGAAAGTTTATCGCTTACGACCGAGGCGGTTAAAATTTTCGCGATAAGTGCGCCGCCGTTGGGAGGCTTCCGCGACGTGCGCGAGACCTTCAAGAAAATTAAGCTTGGCAGCGTTGCCGAGGCGGAAGAACTGCTTGACGTGCTCTCGACCATGTACACCATGCGACAAGTCAAAATTTTCTTCAAGGAAACCGAAATCGACGCGCCGCAACTCAAAGCCCGCGCCTCCGAGCTGGAAATTTTGGGCAACCTGGAACGCCAACTCGACAACGCAATCGACGAACACGGAGCCGTCCGCGACACCGCAAGCGTCGAACTGCAAAAGATTCGCCGCGACCTTCGCGCCGCGCAGAGCCGTATCAAGAGCGAAATTTTCGACATCCTTCACGACGTGGGCAAGCAAAAATTTTTCCAAGACGCGATTGTCACCATGCGCGGCGACCGCTACGTTTTGCCCGTCAAGCTCGAATACAAGGCGCAATTCCCCGGCATCGTCCACGACCAATCGGCGACGGGCGCGACAGTCTTCATTGAGCCGCTTGCCGTCGTAAACCTCAACAACAGCGTCAAACAGCTGGAGGCGGAGGAGCGTCACGAAGTGGCAAGGATTCTTCGCAACCTTAGCGACGCCGTCCGTAAAAATCTCGACACGCTGACTGCCAACGTGATGATTTTGGCGGACGTCGACTTGCTTTTCGCCAAGGCGCGACTTGCCCGCGACATGAACGCCACGGAGCCCTTGCTTGCGGGCTTCACCGATTTGAAATCTGCGCGGCACCCGCTGATTGATTCGGCAAGCGTCGTGCCCGTCGACATTCAGCTCGGCGAAAATTTTTCAATGCTTTTGGTCACGGGGCCGAACACGGGCGGCAAAACCGTTTCCATGAAGACGCTGGGCCTTTTGGCTTTAATGACGCAAGCGGGGCTTTACATCCCGGCGGCGGGCGGTTCAAGGATAGCGGTCTTCACGAACATTTTCGCCGACATCGGCGACGAACAATCGATTGAACAGAGCCTGTCGACGTTCTCGGCGCACATGACGAAAATAGTTACTATCCTCGACGACGTGACGGCGACCGATTTGGTTTTGCTCGACGAAATAGGCGCGGGCACCGACCCCGACGAAGGCACGGCGTTGGCAATGTCAATCCTCGAACGGCTGTTGCAAATCGGCGCGGCGACTATCGCAACGACTCACTACTCGGAGCTGAAAACTTTCGCCTACTCGACGGCGGGCGTTGAGAATGCTTGCGTCGAATTCGATTCGGAGACCTTGCGCCCGACCTACCGCCTGCTTATCGGCATTCCCGGCGCAAGCAACGCCTTCGCAATAAGTCAACGCCTCGGCCTGCCGCAGAGTCTGATTCTGCGCGCCAAGCAACTCATCACCGCCGACCACGCCAACTTTGAGCAAGTCATCTCGGAGCTTGAGAATCAGCGTATGCTTTTTGAACAGCGCAACGCCGAAATTTTTGAGCGTCAACAGCAAGTCATCAAGCACGAAAAAAAAATCGCCGAAATGCGCGACGAAATTTCCAAGACGAAGGGCGACATCATCCGCAAGGCGAAGGAAAAATCGGCGGCAATGGTGCGCGAGACCAAACGCGAAGCCGAAGAGATTATCGCGGCGTTGAAGGAACAATTCGACGACGCGGGCGTCAAACGTCGTCAGCAAGTGATTCAGCAGGCGCGCGACAAACTTCGTGAGGCGGAAAACGATTCGGCGACGGGCATTATCGCCGATAAGTTCGTCGGCACGCGCATTGACAAGAAAACCCTTTACGTCGGCGACACCGTCTACATAAAGCCGCTCGACCAAAAAGGCACGGTGCTTTCAATCGAAAAGGACGGCACGGAGCTGATTGTTCAAATCGGCGCGCTAAGGACGACCGTCAAGCTTTCGTCGTGTCGATTCGTCAGCCGCGGCGCGCAAGTGATTCAATCGCCGCCGCAACCCGCCACGAATCAAAATCGCGGCTCGACGGGCTTGTTGCAGAAGACGGCGACTGTTCGGCGAAGTATCGACATTCGCGGTATGACAGTCGACGAGGCGGAACAGGTTTGCGGCAAATTCATCGACGACGCGCAACTTTCGGGGCTCAAGCAGATTTTGATAATCCACGGCAAGGGCACGGGCGCACTTAGGATTGGTGTGCATGATTATCTGCGCGGCAACGGCTCGGTGGCAAATTTCCAGTTCGCCGACCAAGACGAAGGCGGCACGGGCGCGACGCTCGTCACGATAAAGTAAATAAAAAATCCCGCCACAACGGCGGGAAATTTTTTTTAGGGTTTGTTGGTAAAGTAGGGAATACGTTGTAAGGGATGAGGCCGCCCATGGATGGGCGGCCGCCGCGACTTGAAACCCGGAAGGTTTCATAGCGGCACGAGCGGTTTCGGGCAACGCGGACGTTTTGGCGGTGGTCGGTATCCGCACCACGCGCAGTGGTGGCTTTCTTTTGCAACTTTTCTTTGGCCAGTCAAAGAAAAGTTGATTAAACAAATAAAAACCTATTGAACCGCCGAATCGAAGCCGCCAACACACCCTAGCGGACGGAAATCGTCAGCGTGTTGTAGGCAAGCGATTGCAAAGTCAGTTCGGCATTCGTGACGGCTTGCAGTTCGTTGAAGAGCGTCTGCGGGGAGCCGCCGTATTGGACGTTGAAGACCGCGCGCCCGCCTTCGTAGCTCGACAGGTTGACGTTCTTGACGCGATTGACTTTGCCCAACGCCGCTTGCACCAGGTTAATCTTGCTGAAGTCCGCGCCGTAAACCACGACCTCGACGCCTTGGCGCGAAGTGTACATGCCCGTTATCTGCTCGACGAAATAATTGCCCATATCCGCGCCCGCCGCCGCCAAAGCCTTTTTGGAGGCGATTGCTTGCGAATTGTCGTAGGCGGAACCGTATTTGCCGTCCGCCGCGATAATTTGTCCCGTCCTCACGATAAACATCTTCGCCTCGACGCGCGCGCGGCAAGCTTGCATATTGGTGCGCTGATTGCCCGGCAACCAGTCACCGACATCGCCGACGCCCTCGCTGAAACTTTCGCCGACAATCATAATATCCGCGCCGTAAGCTTGCGCCGCCTGCCGCATCTGCGCGGCGTTCATGCCCATGGGATTTGAATAGCTCAAGCCCGTGCCGACTTCGACGACGTTTGAAAAGCCCGCGTTAATCAGAGCTTTGACAATCGCAGTCTCGCCGCCCGAACCGCCGACGCCGTAATTCAAATGCTGTTCGGGGACGTAGACGGCGATTTTCGGATTGCGCAGCTGAACGTTGATAATCCCAAGGCGCGTCAGTTCGTTCATAAGCTTTGAGTTCGGCTGGTCGTCGACGACGGCGTTAATCGTCACTCGCCACGCGCCGCCGATTTGTTCGCGGCTCAAGACGTGATAATCGTTGACGAAGCCGCGCGATTGCGTATAAATCTGGTCGTTAATCAGCATGCTGTTTTGGACGAGCGTTTGAGAATCGACGAGGACGCCCAAAGTATTTTCGACGGCAGCCCTAAGCGCGTCGTTTTCGGCTTCAGTGGGCGTGAGCCCCGTGCCCGTGACGGTTACGGTTTTCGCCGAGACCTGCGCGCAAAAAATCATCAGTAGCGCGAAAAGCACAATCGCAAATTTTTTCATGACATCACCCCCGCTTAAGCACATCGCCCTTTTGAATGGCACCGGACTTTTCCTCCGCGCGGCAGACCGCATAATCGGGATTGACTTCGACGACTTTAACCTTGCCGATTTCGGTTTGGCGCATGGCAACGATTTTCCCGTTCACGATAATGGGTTCGCCTTCGCGGACGACAATCAAGACTTCGCCGCGCCGCACGCCCGCCTCCGAGCCCTGGTCAATGTAAACGTCGGCTCCGTAAACGTCGGCAACGCGCGCGCGGAAAGGATTAATGCCGTTGAGTTCGCGCAATAAATTTTCAGCGGCCTCCTTGCAGGCGTTGTTGAAGGCGGCTGGGACGGTCGCGCCGCTCTTGCTGCCTTCGACGGTCTTGGCGAGAATGATTTCGCCCGTTTCATTATCGACAAAGCGAACGTCCAAAGCGATTCTGCCCTTGAACTTGTGAACGAATTGTCCGGCCGCCGCGCCGATATCTCCGAGCCCGAAAGTTTCTCCGAGCCGCGAAACAACTTGCGCAGTGATGTTGCCTTCGACGGTTGCCATAGTGACTTTGCCGAGCATGGAATAATCCGCGCCGCTCAGCTTGCCGAGCTCGACAGCCTTGCTTGTGTCGACCGCGATATTTTGAAAGCCTTGCTCCCGAATCACCGTGCCGAGCTGCGTCCTTTCGACGACGGTGTAAACGCCGCTTGCGTGAATCGCCACGAGTAATTGTTCGGTCATAATTTCGGCGACTTGCTGTTCGGTGTAGCCCGAAATATTTTCCAGCGGCATCACGGCGACGCTTTTCTTCGCCGCCGCGCAGACATTCAGCGAACAAATCATCACGACGGCAAGCAGAGCGGAAAAAATTTTCTTAAGCATGACGATTCGCCTCCTCCGTGTTTTTCCCAAAGTGTATCAGCCGCCGATTAAATTCCGATAAAGTCAAGCCAACAAATGCATATCGCGCGCCTGTTCGCGCAGGTGGGCAATGCGGTCGTCGGTGTCGGGGTGCGTCGAGAAAAGATTCTTCAGAACCTTCTTGGAATTTTCGAGCGGGTTGATAATGAACATGTGAGCGGTGGCGGTGCCGGCTTGCTTCATGGGCGCGGTGTTCGAGGCGTAGTATTCGATTTTCTCCAGCGCGTTGGCGAGGTACATCGGATTGCCGCAAATTTCGCCGCCCGTCTTGTCGGCATCGTATTCGCGCGAACGGGATATGGCAAGTTGAATCAGCATGGCAGCGAGCGGCGCAACGATAATCGTCGCCAACGTTCCAATCCAGCCGCCGTTGTCGTCGTCGTCCGAGCGCGTGCCGAAAATCGCGCCCCATTGCACGATATCCGCAACCATAGAAATGACGCCCGCCATCGACGCGGCTATCGTGCCCGTCAAAATGTCGCGGTGCTTGACGTGAGCGAGTTCGTGACCGAGGACGCCCGAAATTTCGTTGTAGTCGAGAGCCTTCATAATCCCCGTCGTGACCGCAACCGCCGCATGGTCAGGGCTCCTGCCCGTCGCGAAGGCATTGGGAACGGGGCTGTCGATAATGTAGACGCGCGGCATCGGCAAGTCGGCGTTCTTGGCGAGCTTTTCGACAATGCCGTAAAGTTGCGGCGCGTCGGCCTCCGAGACTTCGCGGGCGTCGTAGCTCTTTAGGACAATCGAATCGCTGAACCAGTAGCTGAAAAAGTTCATTCCGATTGAGATAATCAACATAATCATCGCGCCCATCGAGCCGCCGAGTTGTCCGCCGACAGCAACCAGCAAGCCCGTCATCAACGCCATCAAAAGTGTCGTCTTGAGAATATTCATGGTAATTCCTCCAAAAGATTTTCTTGGCAAATTATAAAAGCGATCCCGCCTAAGGGCAAGACCGCTTTTAATTTTCGTCGATTACGCCTTGCGCATGGCCTTGGCGGCTATGTCGCGGCGATAGTGCGCGTTGTCGAAGTGAATCACGTCTGCGGCGCGATAAGCCTTGTCGACAGCCTCGCGCAGGGTTTGAGCCGTCGTCGTGACGCCCAACACGCGCCCGCCGTTCGTGACCAGTTCGCCGCCGACAAGCTTTGTCCCCGCGTGGAAAATCGTCGCGCCCAAAGCTTTAGCCTTCGTCACGCCGTCAATCGGCAAATTTTTCTTGTAAGCCTTCGGGTAGCCGCCGCTTGCCATAATCACGCAAACCGCGCTTTGATTGCGCCACGAAAGTTTTCTGTCGCCCAAATCGCCCGCCGCGCAGGCATTCATCAAGTCGAGCAAATCACTTTCGAGCAACGGCAGGACAACTTGAGTTTCGGGGTCTCCGAAGCGGCAGTTGAATTCGACAACCTTGGCCGTGCCGTTTTGAATCATCAAGCCCGCGTAAAGGCAGCCGCGATACGTGATACCTTCCGCCTTTAGCGCAGCGATTGTCGGCTTGAGGATTTTCTCTTCGACCTGCGCGGCAATGACGGCGTCGACGACAGGTGCAGGCGCATAGGCTCCCATGCCGCCCGTGTTCAAGCCCTTGTCGCCGTCGAGTGCGCGTTTATGGTCTTGCGCGGCGATAAGCGGCAAAATTTTTTCTCCGTCAGTCAGCGCGAGCACCGAGGCCTCTTCGCCGCCCATGAACTCTTCGACGACGATTCTGTTGCCCGCCGAGCCGAACGTTTTCATTTCGTCGACGGCCTTCAAAGCTTCGTCGAGTGTCTGCGCCACGATAACTCCCTTGCCCGCCGCCAGCCCGTCAGCCTTTATGACAATCGGCGCACCCTTTTGGCGAACGTAATTTTTCGCGGCGTCGGTGTCGTCGAAAACTTCAAAGTCGGCAGTCGGTATGCCGTACTTTTTCATGAGCCGCTTGGCAAAAATTTTCGAGCCTTCAATCTGCGCGGCGTCCTTGTTGCAGCCGAAAGCCTTAATACCCGCGTCGCTTAGGGCGTCGACGAGCCCGTTTACCAGCGGGGCTTCGGGACCGATGACGACCAAATCAATCGCGTGAGTTTTGGCGAAGTCGACGAGCGCGGCATTGTCGGCGATTGACATTTCGGCGCATTCGGCGAAGTCGGCGATGCCGGGACTGCCGGGGATTGCAAAAAACTTTCCGAGCTTCGGGTTTTGAGAAATTTTCCAAGCAAGCGCATGTTCTCTGCCGCCGCCGCCGATAAGCAAAACGTTCATAAGCTCCTCCGTCATTTGACTTCCAAAATTTCAAATTCAATGATACCTGCTGGCGCGTGAACTTGAACGATGGTGCCCGCGCCCTTGTCCAGCAGTGCTGTGCCGAGCGGCGATTCGTCGGAAATTTTGTTGTTATCGGGGTCAGCCTCAGTAGAGCCGACAATCATGTACGTTTCGACGTCGTCAAGCTCCACGTCGCGCACGGTCACGGTGCTGCCAATCATAATCTTATCCGAGCCCGCTTGCGTCTTGATGATGTCGCTGTTGCGAAGTTTGGCTTCCAGTTCGCTGATTTCGCCTTCAAGGCGTCCTTGTTCATTTTTGGCGTCGTCGTATTCGGAATTTTCACTGAGGTCGCCCAAAGCTATCGCCGCCTTGAGCCGCTCCGAAACTTCAATACGCCGCACGCTCTTGAGATAATCCAACTTTTCGACGAGCTTGTTGTAGCCGTCTTGAGTCAGCATAGTTTTCTTTTCTGCCATTTAATTCAATCCTCCAACTTTAGGGTCTGTTGCAAGTGAGGAGGCCGCCAAGGACGGCGGCCGCGCCGCGTACTGAGCGTGATGCGAAGTAGCGGCGCACACAGGGCTGCGGGTTGCGCGGGCACTTCGTCGACAGTTGGTATCCGCCCCGCGCGCAGCGCAAGCGTGACGCTTGACCCAAATAGCGCGCTGAAACTCGTCGACGGCTTAAGGGTGGTCGCCGCGTCCACACTGTTCCCCCGCTTTTTAAGCGGGTCTTTGCTCGGTCAAAGAAAGTAGTTAATCAACTTAAAAGCATTGACAACGCCGAATCAACGCGACGCACCCGCCGCCACGACAAGCCGAGCTGTCTTTGCGCCCTTTTGCTTAGCCAACGAAAGGACAATCCCGCGTTTAAGCCTCCAAAAATCTTTCGCCGTCGAAGGTGCACTTTTCGCCCGGAGTAAGCGGACACCATGTCGGGATTCGCCTCGTCGCCAAAAATTCGGACGAAGGCGTCCACAGCGGATAATCGACGCGGTGCATGGCAACCAGCCCTTTGACTTCGGCACGCGCCACAAAATCTATCGCGCCTCTTTCCTGCGCAGAGCCCAGCCGCCCGTCGACGGGGAAGAACGCAACATCAGCCTCCATGCCCTTGAGACGTTTGACTTGCCGCTTGAAAGCCTTTTCCGCCAATTCGATATTTTCGGGCGTGTCGTCCTCCCAATGCCACCAGTTGAAGTCGCCCGCGTGAAAAACTTTCTTGCCCGAAGGCAGCTCGACGCGGAAGGATGTGCCCACGTCGGTTGAGTCGTAGCTCCAAACCTTAATGGCGTCGTCTTGCCACTCGCTGTAGCGTTTCATGTACGTGATTTTGCTCGTCGGAAAGATTTTTACGCGCTTGGTGTGCTTTATGTCGCTTGAGAAGACGTAACGCGTGGTCTTGGGCGCATAGGCGCGAATGTGCGTGCTGAAGTGGTCGAAGTGCGCGTGCGTGGCGAAAACGTAAAGCCTGTCGAAGCCTCCCTTATCGTATGCGGCGTCCACGATTCCTGCGGGGTCTTCGTAGTCGTCGAATACCAGCAAAACGTTTTCATCGCGAACCAGAAAGCCGCTGTTCAACAAGTAAACAATGTCCATAAGTTTATTAATCCTCCTCCGGCCGCCGGCAGATTTTTTGGATAGACGACCGTTCTATCAATCAGGGACGAAAGCTTTTCCTTTGTCCCTCAAAATTCAATCGTCGCCGCGTTTGGCAAGCGCGTCTTGAATGCGCTGTTCGACTTCGGGGTTAATGGCGTCGCCCTTGCGGAATTGCACATTGTGACGATTGGGACTCGTGAAGCCGCGCCCTTGCACTTCGCTTGCCGATAATATCAGCATGAAGGCGTTTTTGTCGACGGTATTGACGACGATTTTTATTTTGGCGATTTGCGTCATGCTCACGACAACCATCACGATTTTTTTCGGGTCGCCCGTATATGCGCCCTCGCCGTTTAGGAATGTGACGCCGCGCCCTATGTCGGTGATTATCCCGTCGGCAATGTCCTTGGCGTGGTCTGAAACAATCAGAATCGCCTTGCGCTGATTGAAGCCGTCGATAATCTTGTTCGTCATTTGCGAAGTAACATACATGCAAATCAGCGTGAACATGGCGGAGCTTACGCTGAAGAGCGCGCCCGCTATCGCGACAATCAGGCAGTTGAAGCCGAAGATAACCGAGCCGATATCCATTGAATAATATTTTTTGACAATCGCGCCGAGAATGTCGAAGCCGCCCGTCGAGCCGTTCATGCGAAAGACTATGCCGTAGCCTATACCGTTAAAAACGCCGCCGTAAATCGAAGCCAACATCAAATCTTCCAGCGGCAACATTCCGCTTAGAAATTTCGTGGCGTCGAGCGCGAACGAAAACATCAGCGTCCCTATGACGACGTCGATTGTGTATTTTTTGCCGAGCAATTTATACGACGCGATTAGAAGCGGCACGTTGTAAGCCAGTGTTTGAATGCCGATTGGCAAGCCCGCCAGAAAGTAAAAGATAATCGCAATGCCCGTGACGCCGCCCGTCAGCAAGCTGCTCGGCACGACGAAGAGATTGATTGAACTTGCGGCGATAAGGCATCCTGCAAGAATCCCAAGATATTTCAGCGGGTTCCACTTGACCAAGACTGCGGTCAGCCTCATGAAAGAACATTCCTCCTTTCGCATACACGCGGGGGATTATAACACAAATCTGCCTTTATCGCACAAGTTTTTTAAAAAATTTTTATGGCCGTCGACGCCTTTCAAAACCGTTGCAAAAAAATTATCCCCGCCACTTTTGACGGGGATTTTTTTACGCTTTGAACAGGCAATCAATCTTCGGGACGCTGACCCGTTTTGCCAGTGAATTTGTGATAGTTGCCGCCCTTGCGACGATTCATCAGTTCGGAGAAAAGTTCTTCGGGCTTAATGCCGTGCCACGCCAACAAAACCAGGCAGTGATACCACAAATCGCCCATTTCGTACAGGATTTGCTCGATATTGTTGTTCTTCGACGCGATAATCGTTTCGACCGCCTCTTCGCCGACTTTCTTCAAAATTTTGTCGTGACCCATGTTGAAAAGGTAATTGGTGTAGGAGCCCTCGACGGGATGACGTTGGCGGTCTTTGATGACGGAATAAAGCTCATACAGGACAAGCGACAAATCTTCGGGCGGCTGCTCAATGACGGCGGGCAGATTTTTGTTTTCGTCGAGTCTGCGCCCGCTAAAGCAGGAATAGGTGCCCGTGTGGCAGGCAACGCCCGTCTGGTGGACTTTGATTAGGAGCGCATCGCCGTCACAATCGTAGTAGAGAGCCTTGACTTGCTGAACGTTGCCGCTGGTTTCGCCCTTCTTCCAGAGCTGTTGGCGACTGCGGCTGTAAAAGTGCGTGTAACCCGTCTCAATCGTTTTCTTCAGCGATTCTTCGTTCATGTAGGCGAGCATGAGGACTTGACCGCTTTCCTCCTGCACTATCGCCGGAACCAGCCCGTGCTTGTTGAATTTTACCTTGCTGATGTCAATTTCCATAAAAAAGGCCTCCTTTGACTTCGCTATTGTAGCGAATTTCGGGAGGCAAAGCAAGGCGGGGCGTGTTCTTTCGTTGGCTAAGCAAAAGGGCTCAAAGTCAGCTTGACTCGTCGGCGGCGGGTGCGTCCTTCGATTTGATTAATCTTAATTTTTATGATTAGGATCTACTTTTTCTTTGCTTGTTCAAAGAAAAAGTAGCAAAAAGAAAAGACCCCTCGCGGGGGCGAAGGGTCGCAACCCGCACTGTCCGATAATTTCAGCGTGGTTGCGCCGACGGTTTTTGCATCACGCAAAAGCGTCGGCGAGAGGCCGTCATCCATGACGGCCTCTAATTTCGCATTACGCATTGCCTTTCAGCGGCGGCGGGCTTTGTAGGGCGTCAGTTCCTCAAGCTTCATGACTTTGGTATTGCCTTTGATGTCCGCCAAAATAATTTTGGCAACATTGAACTCAAGCAGGAACTTGTGCGTCAATTCGTTGGGCGTGTAGGTGCCGTCGATGTCGGCGACGATTGAAATGGCGTCGAATTCGCGCTTGCCCTCGGAAATGGCCTTCGCCATAACGACAACCTCGGCGGGCAGTTTGTATTCGGGGACGACGCTGTCAATCGCGCAGCCGCTGAAAAGTGTGCCGTCACTGGCCAAAAGACATGCGCCCGACGCTATGGAGCCGTGTTCGACGTAAGCGTTGCGCATCGCGTCAATCGCCGTTCGCACAATCGTATCAATGATATCGTAGTTCATTTAATGACCTCCCTAAAAAATTTTAAAATCATAACCCATTGATTCGTTCTTCTGTCCTCATAACACCTTCGGGACATGCTCGCTTGTACTTTTTCCAAAGACTCTCAAAAGTTTCAATAGCGGCGTAACAAGCCCCTACTTCTTCAAGATGTTCTTTTATCCACTCGTAAGAATTTACCCACGGCATATAAGGGTTATAATTTTGATGAAATGGCGGACGCCGTCTATTTATATCTCTAATCATGTCCGCATAAAAATCTCCTTCGGGCGAATCAGCGTCCTTATATTTTACTTTTAACCAATAGCCGAAATCCCAAATTCGCATAGCTTCCTTCATTGAAGGCATATAATCACCTCCTCGAATTTAGTTCACGTCGACGCTCAGCACGCCGTCAATCCGCTTGACCGCGTCCAAGACAATGACATTCTTCAAAGCGCGGTGATTGTAAACCTCCATCTCGATAATCAGCGTGTCGTTTGAATCGTCGGAGGCTTTTACCTTCACGTCGCGAATCTTCAGCTGCAAGTCGTCAATGCAAGAGCTTATGTTCATGAGTTGCCCCGGCTTGTCCTTCGTGTGAATCGTTATCAGCAAATTTTTTTCGTGCATAACCCATTCGTCGATACGGGAAAAGGTGCCCAGCGTCGCGAAGATTAAAGCGGTGGTGAAGAGCGCGCCCGAATAGTAGCCCGCGCCGACGGCCAAGCCTACGCCCGACACTACCCAAAGACTGGCGGCCGTCGTCAAGCCCGTGACGGTCAAGCCTTCCTTCATAATCGCGCCCGCGCCCAAAAAGCCTATGCCGCTGACGACCTGAGCGGCCAAGCGTGCGGGGTCTGCATTGGTGCGCCCTTCGACGTTGAAGTAAAGAGCCTCGCTCAAAACCATAATCAGGCACGAACCCAGGCAGACAAGGACGTTGGTGCGCAAGCCCGCCGATTTCCGCCGACTTTGCCGCTCGTAGCCGATAATGCCGCCCAACACGCAAGCTAACGTCAATCTTAAAAATAATTCCCACTCTGATACCAAATGTTACACCTCTTGTTAGGGACTAGGGATTAGGGACTAGGGACTAGTTTTTTTGCCGAATGTCCGATTGCTTCTGACCAAGTTGGAGTTGAAGTAGCGCGCGTCGCCCGAAACTTCCCGCGAAACCCAATCGGGCAAATCAACGGACTCGTCGGACGCATTCAGCTCGACTTCCGCCAAAACCAAGCCCGCATGTCGTCCCGCGAAGAAGTCAACCTCCCAAACGTGCCCGCCGTATTCAAGCTTGCGCCGATATTTTTTCAGCACGAATCGCCCGCAAAGTTTCAAAAGCTGTTCGGCGTCCTCGGCGGGGATTTCGTACTCGAACTCTTGCCGCGATATGCCGACCGTCGAAGATTTTACCGTCAAGAAGCCGCGATTGTCCTTGAGGCGCACGCGTACCGTCGGGCTGAACGACAAATAGCCTTGCGCGATTTTTTCCTCGCTCGTGAAGGTCAGCGCGTGAAGTTTCCGCTTGTCGACCAAAAATTTCCGCTCGATTTCAACCGCCACATTCGACACCCCCGCAGTTTCTTCGATAAGCCTGCCGTTTTCCCTTCCCGTGCAAAAAATTTCAGGTGTAAGACCCGACGATATAGCCGCCGTCGACGAAAAAGTTTTGTCCCGTTATCCAAGAGGCTCTGTCGCTCAACAGGAACAGAATCACGCCCGCCACGTCCCGCGCCGTGCCCAAGCCCAACAGGTGCCGCGATATGATTTCCTCGCTCGCCGTCGCCGCGTACATTTCGTTCTGCATCATTTCCGTCTTGACAAGCGCGGGTGCCACCGAATTGATTCTGTGCTTGTTGCGAATTATTTCCGCCGCGAACGATTTGACTGCCGCTTGAACTGCCGCTTTCGCCGCCGAATACGCGAACAACGACTTGCCGCTGAACTCGCCGGCTATCGAACTCATCAGCACGAAGGCCGCGCCGCCGTCCGAAAATTTTTTCCGCGTTGTCGTCTGCAAGAACTTCACCGCGCCCCAAAAGCTCGTCTCGAAGATGTTGCGGGCAAGGCTCTCGTCGAAGGAATTCAGCGGCGTCAAGCCCCATATGCCCGCCGTGTACACGCCGCCGTTAATCCTGCCGACCGCGCTCGTGAAATTTTCCAACGCCAACGACCAATCTTCCGCCGTCGCCGTCATAACGTCCAGCTGCTCGGTGAAAATCCTCGGCGGGTGCTTAATCAAGCTCACGGGCGAACTTTCCCTAAGCTCGGCAAGCCGCTCCAAATTCCTGCCGACTGCCAAGACGTTCGCGCCGCTCCGTGACAGCTCAAGCGCAACCTGCCGCCCTATGCCCGACGACGCGCCGACCACCACAAAATTTTTTCCTTTGAAGTCAAACGTCACGCTCATAAAGATAACCACTCCCGAAATTGAAATCACAATCGCCGTATCTGATAAAATTTCAACAGCTCGCGAACATTTGCGGAGGCGACGGCAGATATATCTTCCTCCGAAAATTTATTCCGCTCAATGACTCGTTCCGCCTCCGTTCGCTCTGCGCCGTCCAGCGCAAGGAATTTTTCTCGCCAATCTTGCGCCAAGCCGTCTTCGTACTTCTTGCGGTAAATTATGAACGTTTCGGGCATATAAAGCAATTCTCTGAACTCGGCAAGATTTTTCCCGAAGGCCTTCTCAAAAAAATCGCGGCCGCGTCCGACTTTGCCTTTGGTCGCGTTGATTATGGCTTGAATCGCCCGAATGAATTTTCTGTTCCAATGCCGCCCGATGTAGTCGCGGTTGGCAAAATATTTCGGGTCGTCAATCGGGCAATACTTCATGGGGAAAGAGTAAATCGCCGCGTCAAGCTCTTCGCACAAGTCGATGTTTATTCGCAGGCGGTTGTAAAAATCTTCGGGCGTGTCCAGAAAATTATACAGCAGATAGTTCGACAGGTCGCGGACGCCGTACTTTGCCGCCAAACGAATCGCCCGCTCGTAAATTTCGCGCTGTTCGATGTGGTCGAAGGCAATGCGCATGGGGTGCAAGTTCAATTCGGCAAGCCGCGCCATTTTGTGTTCGTCGAGGAGGCGGGCGTCGAGTCCCTGATTGAAGTCGACGTAACGGGTCAAACGGTTGCGCTTGAAATATTTTTCAAACAGCGGGCGAACGAACTCATCAAGCTCAAAAATTTTTTCCTTGGACGCGCCGGCGGTGCTAAGCAGAAAATTTTCTTCGCGCACGGAATAAAAATCGCCCGCCAGATTTTCGGGCAGACGACGTTCAAGCTCGTTGTAGAGGCGAATCATTTTCCGCAAATAAGCTCGGTCGTTGAAGGCGGCGCGCAGATTTTTCAGCGTGACGGAATATTCGTCGGGCGGCAGATACGTTGCGCCCTTCGCGAAGCCGCAAGCCTTAATCTCGTCGATAATCTCGTCAAACTTTGTCGACGCAAGGACGTTGTTATCCATAAGCAAAAGGTTTCTCTTCGCGCCGAATTGCTCTTCCGTCCGCCGCAGCTGTTCAAAAATTTTCACGTGGTCTTTGTATTCGGGCTCAAGCTTGCTCACCGCGCAGAAAGAACATTTGCGGATACAGCCGCGCGTCGTGTAGGTTATGTAGGCGTCGGCGGCGGGGTAGCGGTAGTCGATTTCGTCAAGGATGGAATAATCGGGCGGCAGCGTGTCGATAATCACGTCGTCGCTCTTGCCCAAGTCGGTCGGCTTATCCAGCAAGCCTTCGTGCGGCTGAATGCCCGTCGCCTCCTCAAAAGCTTTCGGCACGAGCGTCGCCGCCACTCCTCCGACGAAAATTTTCCCGTCGGGCGCGAGAAATTTTTTTGCGGCATTGATTGTGCTGACGGTCTCATCGAAAAAGAACGTGAACAGAGAATTGACGCAGATTATATCGAATGTCGAGAAGTCTTCCGCCTTGAAGCGTCTGTGAAGTTCTTTCAGCGGGTCATAGTAAAAAGAATCTTCTTTGCGAATAACTTCAAGATAAGCACTTTTTCCCGTGCGAATGAAGTTAAGCAAATCCTGTTCGTATATACCGTATTTTCGCGCGGCGTCGAAGTATTCAGGCGAGAAAAGGTTTTGTTGCCCCGTCGTAACGCCCGCGAAGAATTCCTCAAGCAACAGCTGCGCGGCAAAGTGTTTCAGGTTGCCCTTGAAAAAGCGCACGTCGTCGCCGCACACGTCCCGAAAATACGTCGCCAGTTTCATAAGGTTGGCGGGCGGATATTTATTTTTCCAGTTCGGTTCGATTAACAGGACGCGGCGGCTCATTTGGCGAGCCCCTCTTTAATCTTGTCGAGAAGCTTTTCGCCGGCAAGTTTCGGGTTGTCGAGGATGATGCTTTCAATAACCCAAAAAACGTCGCGCTGTTTCCTTGTCCAGTTGGACGGCGGGAATTTCTTTGGCGGCGGTAAAGGGTCAGGGTCACGACCAGTCCCTGTGGGGGGGGGGGTTATTGCCGGATTGATTTTTTATAATGCGCGTGACGACTTTCGACAGCGGCGTTTCGGGATTTTGTTCAGCCTTTTGATTTATGGACGCAAGTTTTTTCTCGGCAGCCTGCGCGGCGTCCTTCAGCTTAGCTTGATTTTCTTCGTACACCGCGTGGTGTGATTTTCGGTAGGGCGCGGACTGTTTATTAAATTCGGCTTCGGCGTCGGCGGGCGCGTTAATCGCCTTGACGGCACTGCGCACATCCGAGGCCTTCCAATAAATTTCGCTGAGTTCCTTAAAATAATTTATCAACGCACCTTTAAAGGCAATGTAGGTGTCGTTCTCTTCCAAGTAGTCGCGCCGCCCGTTCGGTCTCAAGTTTACGTCGACCGTATGAATTTCGCCGATAAAATAAGTCGTGCCACGATCCTCATTGAACAGTTTACGGCTTTGGAAAACATCTTTGTCGCCGATTTGAATGTTCTTTTGGCGCAGACGAATGCCGCGCATTTTGTTATCGGCAGTGCCGCTCCGTTGGTCAAGGACGCCTTTGAATTCCGACAGCCCAATCCAGCTCCAGGCAACTAATTTGTCTGCCGCGTCGTAAAAGTCGCGGAACTCCACGCCGAAAATTTCATCCTTGCCCATGCGCGTCTGGACGTTCGTTTTGTAGGGCTTATAGAGCTGTTCGCCGTTCACGAGGATTTTGTACTCCGTGATTTTGAAATTGAGCGCGGCGGCGTGCTGATAAATTTCCGTTTGATAGTAAAAGTTCGGGCTGTAGGTGACGGGCGCAACGAACGACAGATAATCGCGGACAGCCTCCACGTCAAGCAAATCTTTGTTCGTTTCGACGATGCTAATTAGCTCCACGCGGAAAAAGTGTTTATCGGCGTCGGTGCCGCTCGTCTCAAAAGATACGATTTCGTCAAGAGCCTCTTTGACGGTGTATTTCCTGTTGCTGTAAAAAATCGTGCGCAACTTCGCTGCGTCGAAAATCACGGTCGATTGAATGCCTTCGCCATATGCCGTCGAAACGAAACGCAATTCCCGACAATAGGCCAAGCCGCAAAGCCGCCCTATGCCGCGAAAGCCTCGGTCGGTCTCCAAACTCTTGTCGGAATAAGCGATATTTATTAAGGACGATTTGAAATCCAAAACCGAAATGCCCGTGGCGTTGTCCTCAATCGTTATGCGGCGGTTGTCCTTGTCGATTGTAATTTCGATTTGTCCGTCGCCTTCCTGCAAAATCCCGGCGTCGAGTGCCTTGTCTGTCGCGTCACAAGAATTTTGAATGTATTCGCGGAAAATTACGAGCGAATTGATATACATGCCCGTCGTAAGATTTTCCAACGTGAATGCTCCGACTTCAGCCATAAAAAAATCCTCCCGTCTTTGAATTGCAACAAATAACAGAAGAATTCATTCGGTCGCCGCCGCGCGATCCCTGCCGGCCGCTTTAGAAGCGGCGGAACAGCAAGCGCGCCGTGCCTCTCGTAATTTAAACTTTGTTGCCGCGCCGGAACGAAATGCATGCGCATTTCTAGCCCGCTTATCGCCGCGCCTTTAGTCTTTGAACTGCTTGTAGGCCGGCTTCGGGAATTTGACTTTAAGCAACGAGCGGAAAATCGGATTTTGTATGACGTATTCGCCTTGCTCCAGGCGCGTCAAGATATTTTTGTACGTCGAGGGTATGGCTGAATAGTCTTTGGTCGTCGTCTCCAAAACGTTCGTGCGCCCGAAAGCCAGCGTCGAGCAGTTGCCGCCGACGCGCCCGTGAATGTTCGAGCGAAATTGTTCCGCGCCGAAAAGAATTATCCCCAACGAACGCCCGCGCTCCGCCACGTCCAAAATCTGCCGCAATATCGGCGAACTTTTCGCCGTGTCCTTCGACGCAAACTTATTCAGCTCATCCAAGAAAAGAATTATCTTCGACGGAGGATTTTCGGCAGGGTATTCGCCGAGCTTGAGATTGTAAATCGTCTTGAGGACGTCGCCGAAAACGAACGCCTGCTTGTCGGTTGCAAGCTTGGCAATGTCAATCACGGTGACAGAGCCCGCCGAAATTTTTCGCAATTCGTATCCGAGGCGGCATTCCTGCTTGTCGAGCCTTTCGCGCCCGACGAACATCGCATCGTTTTTTATCGCCTTGTTGACGATTCGCTTGAACTTGCGCCAGCTTAGCACGGAAATTTCTTTGGAGCCGCCGGCATTGCCCCGTTGCGACAAATCATTGACTTTGCCCAAAAAATTTTCCCAAGTCGAAATGCCGGCGAAGTCTGCGTCGTTGGCGTCGATAATCTTGCTGATAATCGAATCCATCGTCTGCGTCGTGTCGTCAATGTCGGCGAAAAGCATTTCCAGCGATTCGCGGTCTTCGGTGTAGACGTAGGCGAATCTTTTCAGCAAGCCGTCGGCAAGATAAGTGTCAACGTCGCCTTGCGGAAGATAGCTCGTGACTTTTTGGTCGTCGTCGTGGCGCGGCGCATAGTAGCGAACGTTTTCAAAAGGCGCGCCGCTCAAGTCCAGTGACTTGTAAATCTGCGCGGCGGAGGCGTCGTCGTTGGGTTTGTGCAAGGCCATCAAATCTTTTCCCTTGACGTTAAAGATAACGAAGGCGCAGTCGGAAAAATTTTCTTGCACGGACTTCATCAAGAACATCGCGTAGCTGGTCTTCGCCGCCAAGCCAGATATGCCCGAAATGTTCAAGTGCGCACCTTCGGGGCCAAGGATAAATTGCGCGTCGAGATTCACGGGCAAAATAATTTCGCGCTCTGCGTGCCCTTCGTACATTTTCAGGAAGCCGCAGGGCAATCTGTTTTTAATCTTGTCCAAGCCCAAAGCCTGTTCAATTTCGGCGGCGGAGGCAAGGCTGACGGGCGAATCATTTCTGACGGGCGTGTAGATGTTGCGCGTGTTGAAGGAAACGGCCACTTCGACGTAATTCATGCCGATTCGCAAAGTCGGCGCGGCAAGCGTCGTGTCGCCGAAGTCGCACGAAATGTAGTTCGTCAAAAAGCTTTTCGCGTCGGTGATGTGGAAAATATTTTCCACCGTGCCGAAAGAAAAAGAGCCTTCGATATGCTCAACTTTGACCACGTCGAAGGCGTTCAATCTGAAGTCGGCGTCCGTCCAGAAGTAAAATTTATCCATCGTCGCAGGAAATTTTTCCGTGGCGGCAACGCGCCCGATAATATCGCTCATGGTTCCTCCTTAGAACAAATGCAAAAACGCTTCGGCTGAAATGAATCGCGATTTGATGAAACTCTCCGTCAAAAAAATCGGGTAGATGTGATTCGCCCAGCGGTCGTCCGCGCCGTAGCAAACGGGGTTGCGCTCGTTCAGCAGGTACGCGCTCAAAAGATTTACCTCGTCGCTGTCGATTTTGCCGCTTGAAATTTCCGCGTCCGTGACCAAAATTTTTTCAACCTTAACGACGCCGTCGAAGGGCGAATCGGAAAATTTTTTGTCGCGCAAGCGCAGATACCACACCGCAATTTTCTGCCCGCCGTGAAAGTCGCCGCGCTCACAAATCGTGACGGGTGTGCGGCAAAATGTCGGCAAGTCGGCAACGAGCCCCGGATTAAGCTTGTCGGAAGAATCTTTTATGCGCGCGGGATTAAATTTCTTCGACACGCCGATAACGAAGCTGTAATTCTTGGCGTTGAATTTCCGCCCGCTCAAAACTTTATACTCAAGCGAGCCGTCCTTGACGAGAAAATTTTTTTGGTCGAGCTTGCCGCGCCTGACCAGCTCCGCAACCAAATTTATTTCGGCGTCGTGCATGTGCGTCATAATCTTGGCAGCGGCGCGGTCTTCAAATTTTTCGGCGGGATTGTGATTCGTGCTGTAGGGAAGAATCTTTGAAACCTTCAGCTTGAAGCGCGAATTAATCTTGGCGGCAAGCGCGGGGAAAAAGCCTTCGTGCCCGCCGTAGTTGGCGATATCGGGCAGAACCAAAATAATTTCGTCGGACAACTTTTCCGTGTGCAATTTCTTTTCGACGCGCCGACAACAGCCCGTAACGACTTGCGCCGCCACAATCGGGTAAATCAATTTGCGCGCGCCCGTCGGGTAGGCAATCTCGTCGATTTTGTAAGCGCGGCGCGTGCCGTCAAGGAAGTAGCTCAAAATTTGCATTCCGCTTGCAGAAAAATTTTTCATTTGACTTTCAAGCGATATCGCATTTTTCGCGGGACGCGTCTCGCCGTTTTTCTTGAGGACAATTTCCGTCGGCAAGTCGTATTCAATGCCCGAAGAGTCGTCCGCCTGAAGCTCAATCTTCGACGTGCGATAACTTTTGCCGGAAGTTTCCTCCGCTATAAACTCCAAAAGATTTTTCATGGTCGTGCCGTCTCAAACGAATCTGCAAACGTGGTCAACCGCAACGTCGGAAAAGCCGTAAGCCTCCGCCTTCGTCAGCCGCCCGTTGCAGACGTCGTGAACTTTGCCAAGCAACAGCTCGCCCGCCTCGCCAATCGTCAACGTGCCGGCGATTATGCCGCTCAAGTCGACGTCGATGTTGTCTTCCATCCACGAATACGTTTTGGCGTTGGCAGTGACTTTCAGCACGGGGACAATCGCATTGCCCGTGGGCGTGCCGCGTCCCGTCGTGAAGATTATCGCGTTGCAACCCGCCGCAACCATGCTCGTGACGGACGAAATGTCGTAGCCCGCCGTGTCCATGACAATGGCTCCGCGCTTCGTCGGGCGTTCGGCTTGATTGAGCACCTCGACAATCGGACGCGTGCCGCCCTTGCGAATGCAGCCCAAGCTTTTTTCGTCGATAGTCGAAAGTCCGCCGTCCTTATTGCCTGGCGTCGGTTGACCCGCGCGACAATCTTGTCCCGCCGCCTTCAAGTGCGCCTCGTAGTCCGCGCAGATTTGGATTATGCGGTTGTGAAGTTCGGGCGTAGCCGCTCGCCGCGCAAGGACGTGTTCGCCGCCAATCCATTCGATTGACTCGCTCATCAGCGTCGACGCGCCCAAGTCGACAAGCTTATCGCTCAACTCGCCGACAGCAGGATTCGACGCGATGCCGCTTGTGGCGTCCGACCCGCCGCACTCGATGCCAAGCAACAGCTCCGATATATCGCAAAGTTCTTTCTGCTGAAGAGCCGCCTCCGCCGCCAAGTCTCTCGCCGCGCGGACAGCCTTTTCAATCGTCTTGAGGGTGCCGCCCTCCTCTTGAATGCCGAACGACACGACGGGCTTGCTCGTCATTGCTTGAATCTTGCCGCGCAGTTTGGCATGGGGAACGGTCTCGCAGCCCAAGCCGATAATCACGACGCCGAAGACGTTGGGATTGCACGCGAAGCCCGTCAAGATTTTTTGCGACAGCTCGGTATTGGCGGCGACGTCCGAACAGCCCGTGTTGAAAATGATATTAACCGCGCCGCGCACTTGACTCGCCACGACACGCGCCGTCTCGCTGCCGCAAGCGCACGTCGGCAAAATCAAAACGTGATTGCGAATGCCTGCGCGGCCGTCACTGCGTTTGTAGCCCCAAAAATTCATGATATCGCCTCAAATCAATTCGCTGTTATAATCGCGGGGGACGCTGAAAATATTTTCGTGCGAAACCCACACGCCCTCGGCAATGTCAGCGGACGCCTCGCCGATGACTTCGCCGTACTTGAAAACCTTATCGCCCTTGCCTATGGCTCGGAGCGCGACCTTGTGCCAAACGGGAATGTCCTCGGCGCAAATAATTTCGCCGCCGCCCAAAATTTTAATGGTATCGCCCTTGCTTGCGGCGGCAGTGCATGTGGCGACGTTGTCCTTGGCGTCGAGTAAAATGGCGTTCGTCAAAATGATTCGCTTCCTTTCGTTGTTGGTAAAGTGTCACGTTGCGGGCTAAAAAAAAACCGGACGCAATGTCCGGCAGGAAAAGTTCACTTTGAAATTGCCTCCAGTATGCCGTTTACGAATCGCCCCGAATCGTCGGTGCCGTATCTCTTCGCCAGCTCCACCGCCTCGTTTATGGCGATATTCTTCGGAAGCGGCGGCTCGACGAATTTCATTTCGTAAACTGCCAGCCGCAGAATATTTCTGTCCGCCGCCATAATTCGCGCCAACTGCCAGCCCTGCTTTAAATGCGCCGTTATAAGTTCGTCAATTTCTGCCAAGTGCGCCCGCGTTCCTTTGACCGATTCCTCAATGAAAGCAAAATCTTTTCGGCTGGTCAATTTCGGCTCGTCGTCGTACATCGTTTGAATCGCCAAGTCTTCGTAAGCCTCGCGGTCGGTCTCCTCGAAATTAAAATCCAGCTGAAACAACGCCTTGAACGCTGCCTCGCGTGCCAATCTGCGGCTCATAATCTTTGTCCTTTGTCCTAAAAAATTTACCAACGTTGAATTTTTTCCGGTAAAATCTCATCGAGTTTCCTGAGAATTTTTTCAATCAAATCGTCCTTGCTGTCGAAACGCGACCCGACGAACAGCCCGACAGTCCCGCACAAAAGGATGAACAGCGTGTTGAAGAAGCCGATAAGCAAAATCGCGCCGCCCGTGATTAGTCCCGTGATGAATCCGATTTTCCGCGTGCGGTGCGATTCAAAGAGGTCGATAACGAAATTTTTTATTGCCTCCAACATGTTCCTCACCGCCTACCTGACGCGCCGCCTTTTGGTTTCGACTTGCGCGATTTGTTTGACTTTGACATCGACCGGCACATAGAAGTCCAGTTGCAGGAAGTCTTTGAATGCGCCGTTAATGGCTTTGTCGGCCGCCTCGCTGATTCGCGGCGCGGAATAGCCTTCAAGCAAGCTCGCCGTCAAGCTGATTTTGAGCGGATTGGCGTCGGTGTACTTTTCGACCGCAAGTTGGGATTCGCCAATGCCTTTGACCGATTGAAGAGCCCGCTCCGCGATTTTCTGGACTACTGCGAATTCCACGCGCACAAGCCCGAAGTCCGTTTTCTTCAACAAAAATTCTCCGCTGCTCGTGCGCACCGTCGGCAATGTCACGACCTTTTTGGTTTTCTGCAAAAAATTTTTTATAAGATTTCCAAACATGTCGGCACCTCAAACGACGCGCTTATCGCGCTCGGTAATGGCATGAGTAATTTCGGTTACTTTGACTTCGACGGGTACGCTTTGAAGTTCAAGAGCCGTCCTCAAGGCGTCGTCAACGGCGGCAACTGCCGTTTCGCTGACACGCGGCGCGGAATAGCCTTGACCCAGCACGATAACCAGCTGAATTTTAATCGGCATCTCTCCGCTTTGACGGTAGACGGTTGCATGAGCCTCCCGCACGCCGTTCACCGTAATTGCCGCCCGTTCGACGACTTCCACAATCGCGGGAACCGTGACTTTGACATCGCCCGACTTGCCTTTTTCCAGATGAACATCACCCGAGGCGACCGAAAGCCCTTTGCCTCCGCTCCGAGCGAATACGCCCGTCAAGAGAATCAAACTTGCGACCGCCATGCCCGCCAGTACCGCCAATGTTTCTTCGCGCGCGATTATGAAATTCAATTCGTTTTGCCAAAGCTGCGTCGGGATGAAGTGCAGGCACACGCCCGCGCACACGACCAACGCCGCCAAGACTATCAGGACGTAAAAAAGTAGTATAAGGCGACGAATTATCCCCATAAAACTTTTTCACCTCCTGACGTTTTAAAACTGCGTGATTGCATCAATGGACGCGGGTGTCGTCTTCCTGCTTTTCTTCTTCGGGGAAGCTGACGCCTTGCACGTGAACATTGACTTCGACGACCGAAAGACCCGTCATGTTTTCGATTGCCTTCTTGATGTTCTCTTGAGCCGCAAGCGCAACGTCGGGGATTCTTGCGCCGTATTTGACGATGATGAACAAATCGACTGCCGCCTCGCGTTCGCCGACTTCGACTTTGACGCCCTTGGAAAAGTTTTTGCGTCCGAGCATCTCCGCTATGCCGCCGACTACACCGCCGCTCATGCCCGCTATGCCGTCAATCTCTGTGGCCGCAAGACCCGCGATGATACTTACTACCTCGTCTGCAATTTTAATCGCTCCGAGTCCGGTATCGCTTTTCACCAAATCTTTTTCTTCCGCCATTGCGAAAAACCTCCTCTATTAACCTGTGACAGTCGTCACGTTTCTCCTGATTATTCGCCGCCCTTGACGATTCCCCTGCCGCCGCCGAAAATTTCTGCCCGCTTACGGGAATGGGAGGGGTTGATTTTGATTCGGCACCCGCTTTAAAAGTAAGGGAACAGCAAGGGCGCGGCGATTCCCCTTCAGCTTTCGACAAGTTTCAACGTGTTATCTGGGTCAAGCTTCAAGCTTGCGCCCGTGTATTGGTCAAGAAAAATTGTAACAAGAAAGGCTATAACGAACGTTTCTGAAAAGGCGTCAAATTATCATTGAAAGAATGAGGACGAACGTGATTGTAAAAAACGTAGACAAATTCATCTATGGCTTTGTACAACTGCTCCTTGGAGTGAAAATTATAAAGATAAATGAGTTCGGTCTTTAAGGTGTTGAAAAAGCGTTCCATGGGAGAATTGTCGTAAGGACAAGCGGCGCGGCTCATACTCTGAATCACGCCGACCGAGTTGCAGAAAGAAGTGAATTCGTGAGAAGTAAATTGTGCACCCTGATCCGAATGTAAAATCAATCCGGATATTTTTTTCGGCTGAAGCCGTAATGCGTCCTTTAAAGTACGAATAGCCAAAGAAGCGGTCCTCTTCGAGTCGGTAAGGCTGGCGACCACACTCCTGTCGTACAAATCGATTATCGAACAGTTGTCCATTTTGTATTCTTGCGGCGCACTACAGAGCGAAGTTGAAGTTCAGTGTTCATGTATTTGTTTTTCATTTTTCTGTAGCCGTCAATGCCGTTATGTGAGTGATAGATTTCTTCGATTTGAGCAAGTATGTGCTTTTTTTCCGAATGGTATTTTGCTTTGCGATTTTTCAAGAAGTTGTAATAAGCATTGGGATAAACATTGCATTTTTCGAGCAACCAGCGTAATCCGAATGCTTTTTTGTTTGCCGAGATGAAGTGGTAGATTTCTACTGTATTTCCTTTGCAAAGAATGCATTTTCCTTTTCGAGTTCTTGCAGCCGGTTACGCAGCCTACGAATTTCCTGCATAATTTCTGAATCCTTTTGAGCAGACGGGCTGGTTTGGCATTCTTTGCTGAACTCTCTGCACCATTTGGAAATACTTGCTTTGGAAACACCGAATTCATCAATGAGACTTTTGTAGGTGCGACCTTCCTGAAGGTGAAGGCGTACTATGTTCTTTCGGAATTCTTCGTTGTAAATCTGTGGCATTTTTCCTCTCCTCCTATTTAGCCACTTCCGTTACAACTTTACTTTATCACAACAGCCTTTATCCTTCAGCGCAAGGCAACGACCACAGACGCGATTTGTGCCAGCCGTCGTCCAGACCATTTCAGTTCGGCTATTTCTTTTGGCTCTATCGTGATTGTCATTTCATTCACTCCTCAGGCGTCACTCGTTGTGGCGTCTTTTTTTTCATAACGGCTTAACTTTATTCAAAGTATGGGATTAAGTCAAAATCAGATTCAACGTAAAGGCAACCGATATTATAATCATTGCTAACGACAAAATCACCGTCCGTGTGGTGATAAGTTTGATATGAGCTGCCGTCCACGTCTTCCAAAATATTTTCTTTGCGAATTTCAGGGAATTTCTTTTCAAAGGCGGCGCATTGTTTCTGAAAGAGTTCATCGTCGGGCTGGTCACAAATCATATATTCAAAATTGAATCTCTTTGCCATAATCCTCACTCCAAATTAAATTTTCGATTGACTTTCGGATTAGATTTTATAGCAGTCCGGTAAATGTCCGCAATTGCTTCTTCACGCGTCAAGCCTTTTCTGTTCATTTTATCTGCAATAGTTTCTTCCCAAGTTTTATTCGGATGTTTTGCGTCAAGTTCACGACGTTTCTCTTGGTCAGCCATAAGTTCACGCGCTTGTGTTCGATATTTGTTGCGGAGCTCAAATGCTTGGCGGGCTTTCTCTTCCATTGATAACGACGAATCAATTTGTTCGTGAATTTTATCGTCATGATAAACGTACCATTTCCGAACAGTCAAGTCATAAAGCTTGCCGATATAATCTTTTAAGTCATTAAAGTCTTTGCTTTCAATATCTTGCGGCTCATTTGTCGGCTTTGGAGGTAGAGAAATAATTTCTGTGGCAACAGCTGCGCCTGCAGGGATTAAGGGTGAACTAGGAGCGGAGGTTGGTTTGGCTGTCGGTCGCGGCTTGTCTCCAACTTCATTGTACATTATCGCACAGCGGCAGCGCGGGTGCAACGGCGGCAAGGTTACGCCGCTCTCGTCTGTGTGACCAACGACTTTATCCTTCAGCGCAAGGCAACGACTGCACACGCGATTCGTGCCCGCCGTCGTCCAGACCATTTCGCAACGACCCATTAATCTGTCGGAAATGGCTTGACTTACGCCCATGTGCGCCCCACTATGTAATTCAAGACGTCATATCAATTTACCCCACAAAAAAACGCCCGCAGGCGTCAAATTATTTTTTGCTTAAAGAGAATTTATGTTCAGCATCGTACCATATCACCCGAAACGTCGGAGTATCGGTTTCACGAATCCCAATAACACGGAGCTTGTTGCTGAATGCGAATGAAAATATTTGGTCAGTCAAATCTTCCAGTTTTTTCGCGGCAATTCTCTCTGTGGCTTCCTTGGATAAAGAATCAGACGAAAGAAAATGTTGCTTAGATTTTCCGTTATCGTGCGTTTGTTTAATAATTTCTGCCCAAGTCATGGTTGATAATGAAATTACCTTTTGCAAAAAGTTCTTTGCGTCAAAATCAGCGCGAGCAGGGTCGAATTTGAATTTGCCGTCTCTGTCAACGTCCTTGAAGGTCCAGACCGGATATTCTCTATCGTTCGAGTTTGGGATTTTGGCTGTTTCTTTTTGATATTGCCGAGAATCTTTCCGAGTGTTTTTTGTGCGTTTTTGTCCCATTTAAATGAGGTTCCCGTAATATTCGCCCATGCTTTCGACAGAGATTATTGCATCAGAATTTTCCAACGGCGACAAATTACCGCGAGCTTTTTTCCAAGGCAGTTCCGAATGCGTCTGACTGCTTAATTCAAATGGTTGCATTGTCCCGTAATCTTTCAGCACTACGTCAACGGATTCTTTTTCGTCAGCGGTAAGGTTGGCGGAGTTACCCTTTATCGCGTCGGCGTCTACCATGAACTTGCCTTTATGGGCATTAAACAATTCAGGGCAAACAGGACCGTTGCGCCACGCTTGAAAGTCTTCTTCGATAAGGCGTTCGTCTGTCCATGTGTAATGCCATGCTTGCGAGTAGTAACACAGCTTTTGCAACTTCCACGTGCTCATCTTGCCTTGCTTTTCGAGGATATACTTCGCTACGTCAAACACCGTCGCCATAAGAATTCCCCCTTGACCAAGAAACTAAAAACTTTGGTGCGATATTCCCTGCACCGAGCGAAATCCCTTTTGCCCAAACGAAAAATTTCATTCACTCCTCAGGCGTCACGAAAGTGGCGTTTTTTTTTGTTTATATGGGTAGGTTTACTGATTTAGCAGATTTAAGAAGCCCAGGCTCATCGGGAGGAAAAAAATATCCTATTTCGCCAGTAGCTTTGTAACAACACCAAACAATACTCGAAAGCGTATTTTCCTCAAAATCAAAGCCTAAAACCCAACGGTCGTCACATTCACCCATCCATACGACTTTTCCGCCGATTTCTTTTTCTGCTTTTTCAACAATTTCTTTTAGCGGCATTAAATTCACTCCTTATTCATGCAACAGCGTTTGACCAGCTCGGTAAACTTTAATTTATCAACACGTATTATTATCACGCTGTCAAAATTTACGTCTTTCAAGTAATTTGCGGCACCTATTTTTTTCATTTGTGGGTCACCGAAATTCACAAAGTTATTCTCGTTAAACTGTGTAACTATGACGTGACCTTTATTAGGGTGTAGATTATCCCAATTGAACCAAACAAACGCCCGCGAGCCTTTGCCCCATTCCGTCATTTTGTCGACGATAAATTTTTTTATCTCATCGACTGTCGAGCCGACACATCTGAAAGTTTCTTTGCCACTATCCTCAAAAACGCTCAACAACGCACCTACGCTTTGCATGGGGTCTTCAGCTCCCCAACACGGGCGGGCGATAACATCGTAGCCGCGCATTCGGGCTTCGTGAGCCACAACACACCTCTGACAATTCATTCTGCGTTCAATACCTTTGCCGTCGCCGTTTGCGAAGGAAATTTCTTTTGCCCAATCTGGCGGGCTTGTCATCTTTTTGAAACCGAAACCTGCGCCCGTTTTTGCTTGAAACGCTTTTTCTTCATCGTCTCTAATTGTTTTTATTTGTTCAGGCGATAACAATTTAATTTCCCCGCCAACATTACCATTAGAAGTGGGCGCAGTCAACGGCTTGTCTTTGACTTCATTGTACATTATGGCACAGCGGCAACGCGGGTGCAACGGCGGCAAAGTTACGCCGCTCTCGTCGGTGTGACCAACGACTTTATCTTTCAGCGCAAGGCAACGACCACACACGCGATTCGTCCCCGCCGTCGTCCAGACCATTTCGCAACGCCCCATTAAGCCGCCGGAAATGGCTTGCTGAACTCCCATGTGCGCCCCGCGATTGTAGGCAAAGGCAAGCTCGGTGTGGACGATCGTTTCGGCGCGCTCTCGATGTTGCTTGCCGGCATACCTCAACGCCGCTTTGTCTGCTTTCGACGCCGCCGCAAAGTTCGTCATCCCGTTTTCAACATACGTCCGATAAACTTTCTCGCGATAGTTGGCGTTCGCGTGTGCTTGCACCTCCGTCAAGCCTATCAGCGGGCGAATCTGTTTCGCCATGTCGCGCGGCAGAATTCGTTCGGATTGCCCGCGGAGGATGATAGCCGCCACTGCCCGCCGACTTGCCTCGCTAAGTTGCGTGATTAGCTCGCCGCCGTGCGTCTTTATCCACGCCTTGACGAACACGTCCGAATCGTCGAGCACGACTTGCCCTTTGGTAGCTTTTTTCGCCGCCGCCGCCATTGCCGCCGCCCACATCGGTGCAAATGTATCGTTCACGACATCGGCGTAGCGCGCTTGCCAATCAATCAAATCATTCAAGTGCCCGTCCAATATCGCCGCTTCCAAGTCGCTGTAGCTGAACTCGCCCCACTTCTGCACCTCGCGCGCCAACCATTCCACCGGCTCCTTGCCAACTTGCCTTATGTACGCGTCCAAGTCGTTTAGCGTCTGTCGTGAGCTTCGCGCCTTCCGAAATGCTATCATTGCCCCTCCAATAAAAAAAGCCCCCGAAGGAGCCGAAAAAATTTTTTTACAAGCTGTCGCCGCAACTGAAATCCCGTGCCCGAATCAAAATGCTCAAGTCGAAGCCGAAATTCTCGTAAGCACCCCACAACACCGCAACGTAATGGTCGCAAGGCGCACCAACCGGCTGATTTTCGGGCTTGAAGTAGTACATCGCCCAAATCGTTTCGCCGTTGAATTCGACCGCAACCGTGCCTTTGCGATAGTGCTTCGGGTAACCCTCGTAATGGTTAAGGTTGCGCTCGTCCGCCTCCGAAATTTCCCACAGCACGTAGGGCACCGAAAAGCCTTCCCACTCTTCAATCGTCCCGTAGCTCGACGGCGGCTTGCCCTTGAACATCAACCGCCAATCCTTCAACACGCCCGTCCCCAAAAATTTTGCGTCGGGGCAACGAACTTTCATCATTTCCGCGTCCATGTTCGCGCCGTATGCCAAGTACTTCAATTCCAATCGCCGCCTTTCTCTAACATTTCCAAAGCGTGCAATGCGTCCTCTGCCTGCCGGAAGCCGTTGCGGGCGTCCGTCCAGAACGTCAACTTTGCCCACGCGTCAAGCCATTCTTTTTCATGCGGTTGGTAGCCGCGCCCGTGAAATTCTTCGCTCGCCGCCTTCAAAGGCTCGGTTGCCGCCGCTTCCAATGCCGCCGCCCGTTCGTGCAAGTCGTGAATCGTCATTGCAATCGCCTCCCGCGTTGGTCAAGGGCGGGTTGCCCCGCCCCGTCCTGCTGCTTACACCGCGTGCCGCCAAGCCGCGTTGCCTGCCAAGTGTTTCGTCAAGTGGTGGCGGAGCGTCTCGAATTCGCTCCCATTGAGATTCAAACCTTGCGGGCGCGTCAGCCAAGTCCGCATCGCGAATCTGTCGTTGTCGGTTTCAACCTTGCGGTAGGCCGTCCGCTTCGCCGCTTTCGCGTTCGCTACCAAAGCGCAGGCCAGTTGAATCGCCGTCTTGACTTCGCCGGCGTGCATCGTCCCGTTGAAAATCCTGAATTCAACTGTGCCTTTCGTGAACAGGGCGTGAAGGTTCAAAATCGTGTAGCGGCTTTTGTCGTAGTGCGCGTTGTGGCTGAAGTTGTCGCCGTACCAAATCGGCTTCAGTTCGCTGAGCGTTGCGGGTTTCTTTTCGTTAAGTTCCCGCAAAAACCTTTCGTTCGCCGGCTTGCAATAGTGTTTGCGCTCGCTGTGGACGTTCAAGGCTTTGTACAAAAGTCCCTCGTGGCTCGCGACGTTGTTGACCAAATTGCGAATCGCCTGTGCCGTCATGCCTTGCGCGCCGATGTGGATGTGCAAGCCGCAAGTCTCGTTGACGAACGCGCCCGCATGCCGAAGTTCGCGAACAATCTCCTGCAGGTTTTCGATGTCCGCCCATTTGAGAATCGGCGTTACCAATTCGCAACGGTGCTGGACGCTCGCGCTTTCGATTTGCTCGCCGACCTTTTTCTCTGCCCGCAGAATTTAATCGTCCTCATTTGAAAGCCTCCGCGATATAGTTCGGTTCGGGTTCGACCGGCAAGCCGTTGAGGCGGTTGCGGAGCCGAGTTGAGTACCGTCGGCTTCAACGGTTTAGCCTTGATTTTACGCATAAAGTCACCTCGTTCAGTTATCAAGGAACAACGGGCTAGTTCAGGTCGTTGGCTTCGTAGCTCTCGACGAACTTTCTAGCCGTCAGATACAGCGCGGTGCAATATTCGCGGCGGCGCATCTCGTTGTAGGTTTCAAACCATTTGCGAAGAGCGCGGACGTTGCCGCGATTGTCGATTTCGTACTTGCCGCCGAGCGAAGGAATTGGCGCAAAGAACGCTTTCGGGTCTGCGGCTTCGACGGCTTGTTGACGGAGCGTCTTCGGTGAGCGTTTGAAAGTGCCGCGCTTATCGGGTCGGCGAAGAGAGTAGTGGCGAAAGTTTTTGTAGTCGATTTGGAGCTTGAGAACTTGCCCCGTAGCTTTGACGCGGCAGTTGCGCTGAATCTCGCAACCGTTCAGGACATTGCTCGCGCTGACTTTGCTTGTGTTCGCGCTGAAGACGTCCTCGACAATGAAGTAATCAGTTGCAACATCGGCGTCACCTTTTCGGCTATCCGTTCCTGTTGCATGTAAACATTATTCGTGCTATATTTGGCGCGGTGATAACGATATACAAGATAACGAAGTGCTTGAACTGGAAGATATATGTTGGACAGACGCGCCAACAGATTGAAAAGCGATTTTTACAACATGATTGATAAGCGGGAGTTTTACCTAAACGAGGTCGATGCGATTAAGAAAAACCTTGCCGCGTTTCAAAAGAAAGAAACCATTCAGATTGAAAAAATCGACGCGCTGATGAGAATTCGTAAAAGCGTCAACGCGGCTGTCACGCAATATTTTAGGAACGTCGGCTTTGCTCTGGACATGGAATTGCCGTCGGTGCTGTTGAAACTTCACAGCATGAATTACAAAGACTTGCGGCGGGCATTCGACGCAGTGAAGATTGAGTACGAGTACCACGTCAAACGAGAGGCGGCGCGGCAAGAACAAATGGAACACGAAGTTAGGCAGTGCGAGTGTTCCATTTAAATTCGCGGCGGCTGAACAAAGTAATTCTTCGCAAGGAATTTTTCAAAATACCGATAGACGAGTTGGAGCGATTGGTTGAAAAGTTTGACCCTGCGACGAAATTCAATCGAACAATGCAAGCGGAGCAATACTATCAATCGCTGTCCGTAGCAGAGCAATAAAAAAGCCCTCCGAGCGGAGGGTAAATTTTTAGGCGGGTGATTCTCATGACGAGAGTCGCATCCTGCCATAATGTAAAAAAGAGATGTGATATTTTTGGCTGACAAAAAATTTTTCGGAGCCGCGCAGGAACTTCGCACGAGGCTGACCGATTTGATAAACGCGGGCAAGCCGCCGCTTGAAGTCGTCTTGGAGCTGGCAAAGGCACTCGGCGAAATTTCGGGCGAAGAATCCTATTATCGGACGACGCGCGAACAAATCGTTTCGGTGTACGGCTTGGCTTTGCAAGACAAATTCATTTTGGACGACGAGCTTGCCGAAGTCAAAGCGCGCTTGGAAAAAATCTGCGCGGCGTACGAAAATCCCGAATTCACGGAGGAAGAGCACATCCGCATAGGCTACGCGCTTGAACGTCACAAGCAGGAAATTGAACGCCTTGAGCGATTGAAGGCCTCGTGATGTTTCTTTACGACGTAACGACGATAATGTGGCGCGATTGGATTGTCCTTAGGCGGCGGCTGAAAAAATTTATCCTGTCGCGCCTCGTAACGCCCGTGCTGTATCTTGTGGCGTTCGGTTGGGGTTTGGGCAAGAACATCAACCTTGCGGCGGGTAGCTACATGGATTTTCTTGTTCCCGGCATTGTCGCGCTGAATACGATGAACGTAAGCTACATGAGCGTGACGGGCGTCCATGCCGAGCGCGTCTACCACAAAAGTCTTGAAGAATATCTTGGCGCACCGATTGAACCTGCCGCTTTCGTTGTCGGGAAAATTCTTTCGGCGGTCGTGAGGGCTTTAATCTCCACCGCGCTGATTTTGTCCGTCGCTTTCACTTTCGGCGCGAGCCTGAACTTTTTCGCGAGCCCCGTGAATTTTCTGGTCGTCGTCGTGCTGAATTCCGTAATCTTCGCGAGCGTATGCTTCTGCGCGGCGTTGAAGGTGCAAACCTACGAAGAGCTTGCGCAAGTCAACACGTACCTGCTGATGCCGATGAGTTTCCTTTGCGGGACGTTTTTCAGCACAACGGAGCTGCCGCCGCTTGTTCGCGCCGTGATAGAGCTTTTGCCGCTGACGCACACGAGTTTGCTTTTGCGCGAGGGCTTCAGCTTGCCGTCAATGATAATCTTGGCGGGCTACGCGATAATTTTGCTGTGGTTGGCGACGCGCATGTTTCGGAGGCTGTCTGCATGAAACACAATCAATCTAAGCTTTGCGAAACCAAAATCGAACATTTCGGCGTGAAAGTCGGCGAGCTGACGATTTTCGAGGACGTGAACTTTACGATTCATTGCGGCGAGCTGACCGCCTTAATCGGACCGAACGGGGCGGGCAAGTCCACTTTGCTCAAGTCAATCCTGGGCGAAGTCAAGCACACGGGCAAGCTGAACTACTTCGACGCCAAGGGCGAACACCTCCGCCCGATTATCGGCTACGTCCCGCAAACGCTCAAATTCGACGCGACCAGCCCCACGACCGTTTTGGATTTGTTCATGGCGTGCTTGACGCGGCGACCCGTGTGGCTTTGCAGTTCAAAGTTCATTCGTCCGCGCGTGACGGAAAATTTGCGGCGCGTCAAAGCGGAACACCTAATCGACAGGCGATTGGGCGCGCTTAGCGGCGGCGAACTTCAACGAATCCTTTTAGCCCTTGCGCTTGACCCGTTGCCCGATTTGCTTTTGCTTGACGAACCAATCAGCGGTGTCGACAAAGTCGGCATGAGGATTTTCTACGAACTCGTTGCCGAACTCAAAGCGGCGGAAGATATGGCAATCCTGCTGATATCGCACGATTTGGAAATGCTTGAACGTTTCGCCGATACGGTCATCCTCCTCAACAAGCGCGTCCTGAAAATCGGCACCGCGCAGGAAGTCTTCAGCTCTGACGAAATGCGCGAAGTATTTAAAACAAAATAACCGCCAAGCTACGGCTCGGCGGCTTTTTTTTATTGGCGACTGAAAATCAAAACGTCCTCAACGGCGGGCGCGTAGAAATTTTTCAGCTCGGCAAACTCGGCGTCATTCGGCTCTGCCAAGGCGAAATCTTTTATGCGCCCCTCCAAGTACAGGAACTTCGCGTCTTCCCGCGTGATTATCTCGATAAGATTTTCGTCGACACGCAGCCAGTTCCGATTCTGTTCGCGCAAAAGGAAATCGCCCGAAACTCTTTTCGCCGAAGCCGCCGAGTCGTCGACGATAAATTTCGGCTTGAATTGTCCGCTTTGAATGAGCGCGCGGGCAAAGTAATGGCCTTCCGCGTCGACGGCGTGAAGAATTGCCAAGGCCCCCCCCTCCGCATCTTTAATCCCGAAAGCCTCGGCGACTTCGCGAACAAAGCGGTTTTTGTCGTCAAGGATGCGGGCGCGGTAGGCGGCTTGCTTTTCGTGCGCGGCAGAAAAATTTTCAAAGACCTCGCGAATCTTTCCGATAACGTTACGGGCATCCGTCGAATGTTCGTCGAATTTGAATTCGGCGGGGATGTTTATGTCAACGTCGTTGCTCGCCGACCCGCGCCTGCCCGTTATCACGACGCAACCCGAAATCGCCGCCTCACGCGGGATTCTGTCTTTGCCGGGGTGGTTGCCGAAGTCGACGTAAACTTTCGCCGCCGCCAACAGCTCTTGAACTTGTTCGGGCGTCATGTTTTGAATCGGACGCCATTCGATATCGGGCGCAAGCCTCATAAGCTGTTGCGTGACTTCAAAGCCCTTGCGCGGATTGAACGCGACAAAATTTTTCTTGGCAGACAAATCAACCTGCGCGGCGCGGCTCAGGAACGCTTGATTCAGATAATCGCCGACGACGGAAATTTTATCGTCGACAATGCCGTTCAGCTTGACGAATTGGCGGGCGTATTCCGATTGAACCCAATGCTCGATATCATTGTCAGACTCGGCGAAGTAGAAAAATTTTTTCATAGGTGAAAAGAGCGGCTCGCTTAAATAAGATTTGAGGTTTGCAATATCGTGAACAAAGTAATTATCGACGGCCATCCACCAAATAACGCGTCGAATCTTTTTCGCATAATAAAGGTACTCTGTGGCGGCTTCGGGCGCGATTAAAATATTTTGCGGCCTGTCTTCAAGTCGAAAGGTATAGGGCACACGATATTTCTTGTAAGTTTCGTGCACAGGGGCTTTTTTATTCAAAGCATTGCCGGTTGTTTCATAGTAAAAAAGGCGGGCGTCGACGCCGAATTGAATCAGTTGCGAGGCGAGCTGATGGCAAAGTTCTGCGCCGCCGGTGTTGACGTTGCCGGGACAGACGATATAAACTTTTGAGTCGGGATAAAGTTTCATGACAGCCTCCTAAAAAAAATTGGTCGACAAACTCTTCCGAGCCTGCCGACCTTAAAAATTTCTTACAGGTAGCGCAGATAGACGTAGACGGTTGAAATGATAATCGAGAGAATCATCAGCGGGAAGGCAACCTTCATGAAGCCGATAAACGAGATAGCCCGCCCGCGCTGAGCAGCCATCGACGCCACGACGACGTTGGCAGACGCGCCTATCAAAGTCCCGTTGCCGCCCAGGCACGCGCCCAATGCCAAGCTCCACCACAGCGGGTCAAGGTTCGTCAAGCCCATTGCGCCCATGTCCTTAATCAGCGGAATCATCGTCGCAACGAACGGAATGTTGTCGATAAACGCCGAGGCAAGCGCGCTCATCCAAATGATAACTATCGCCGTGAAAGTCAAATCGCCGTGAGTAATTTCCATTGCCTCTTGCGCCAACATTTTTATGACGCCCGTCTCAACCAGCGCGCCGACGAGGATAAACAGCCCGCCGAAGAAAAATATCGCGAGCCATTCCACTTTGCTTAGCATTTTGGCGATCATCTCTTCGTTGTGCGAAAAGGTTATCAGCAAAAGCAAACTTGCGCCCGTCAAAGCAGCCGTCGCCGATTCGAGCCCCAACATGCCATGGAACGCGAACAGGCTTATCGTTATCGCCAAGACGAACAAACATTTTTTCAAAAGCAAGTGGTCGGTTATCTGTTCGTGTTCGTTGAGGCGCATGACTTTATCTTGAAGTTCGGGCTTGGTGTGGAGATCGTTCTTGTAAATCATCATCAGAATGGCAACCGTCACGACGAAAATCAAAATCGATACGCCCGTCATGTTCATGACGAAATCGCCGAAGCTCAAGCCGACAGCCGAGCCAATCATAATGTTGGGCGGGTCGCCGATAAGCGTGGCGGTGCCGCCGATATTCGAGCTGATAATCTGCGCCATAAGGAACGGCTTGACGTCGACTTTCAACTGCGCGGCGATGTTGAAGGTTATCGGTACAGTCAAAAGGACGGTCGTGACGTTATCGAGCAGCGCGGAGCAGACGGCAGTCAACGTGCTCAGCGCGACGAGCAAGGCAACGGGTTGCGCCTTGACCTTTTTCGCCGCCCATATCGCCAGGAAGTTGAAAAGCCCGGTTTCGCTGGTTATGTTGACGACAATCATCATGCCCATCAAAAGTCCGATTGTATTAAAGTCGATGTGGTGAACGGCGGTTTCCTGGTCGATAATGCCCAAAAGAATCATCAGCATTGCGCCGAAAAGCCCGACGACCGTGCGGTGAATCTTTTCGGAAATTATCAGCGCGTAGGCGGTTACGAAAATGCCAATCGCCACGTAAGTCATAGTGTCCATCAAAAAAGCTCCTTTGGTAGGGACATAGGGACTAGGGACTGGGGACTAGTAGCGAAAAGTTTTTCTAGTCCCTAGTCCCTACTCTCTAGTCCCTAAGTTTCTTGTCCGTGACGGTCAACGTGATTCGTTCGCCGTCGCGTTTGATTTTGAAGTTGTAGCTCTTGACGCCCGCGTTCGACAGCTCAATTTTCAGCGCAAGCAGTTCGCGTCCAAGTTTGTCGGTCAATTCGGGCGTGAAGCCTGCCTTCGCAAGCGGCGCGGGCGGAGCCTCTGCCTCGGCTACCAAGCGCAACTTTTCTGCTTTCTTCGCGGCGTTGAGGAGCTGCTGTTCAATCGTTTCCTCCTCGATGTAGTTCCTAACCATGTCTTTGTCGGTCAAGCCCTTTGGAATTTTCGGCAACGTTATCACCTGTCCTTAACTTTAGCCCAAGTGTCCTTCAAGCCCACAACGCGATTGAAAACCAACTTGTCGGGCGCGGTGTCGGGGTCGACGACGAAATAGCCAAGCCGCAAAAATTGATAGTTACTGCCCGCCGCCGTCCAACGAACACTCGGCTCAATCAACGCCTGCTTGACGATAAGCGATTCGGGATTCAGCGCGGCGATAAAATCTTCGGGCAAGTTGCCGTTGGCATCGGTCGTCAAAAGGTAGTCGTACAGCCTGACTTCGGCGGGCAAGGCGAACTTCGCGCTGACCCAATGAATCGTGCCTTTGATTTTGCGTCCGGCAGTCGCGCCGCCGCTCTTCGACGTCGGGTCAATCGTGCAACGCAACTCGACGACTTCGCCCGCAGAATTTTTGACGACTTCCTCGCATTTGATAATGTAGGCGTGCTTGAGTCGGACTTCGCCGCCGAGTTTGAGGCGGAAGAATTTTTTCGGCGCATCCTCCATGAAGTCTTCGCGCTCAATGAAAATTTCTCGCGTGAAGGGCACGAAGCGATTGCCGCCGCGCTTGGGATGATTTTCAGCCGTCAAGTACTCGACGCTGTCCTCCGCCACGTTGGTAAGGACAACTTTCAGCGGGTCAAGCACTGCCATAACGCGGTCGGCGGTTTCGTTCAAGTCTTCGCGGACGCAGTGCTCAAGCATGGCGATATCGACGACGCTGTTTGACTTCGCCACGCCGATGCGCTCACAAAAATCGCGAATCGCCGCAGGTGTGAAGCCGCGCCGTCTCAAGCCGCAAAGTGTCGGCATACGCGGGTCGTCCCAGCCGCGAACGTAACCCTCCTCCACGAGTTGGCGCAACTTCCGCTTGCTGGTGATTGTGTTGGTCACGTCGAGGCGCGCGAATTCGATTTGCCGAGGACGCGTGTTCACGTCGAAGCCGAGCGAATCAAGCAACCAGTCATAGAACGGGCGGTGGTCTTCAAACTCAAGCGTGCAAACCGAATGCGTTATGCCTTCGATGGCGTCTTCGAGCGGGTGCGCGAAGTCGTACATGGGATAAATCAGCCAAGCGTCGCCGGTATGATGATGAGTCGCCCGCGTGATTCGGTAGATGACGGGGTCGCGCATGTTGATGTTCGGGCTTGCCATATCGATTTTCGCGCGCAAAACCTTCGAGCCGTCGGGGAATTCGCCCGCCTTCATGCGAGTGAACAAATCCAGATTCTCTTCGACGCTGCGGTTGCGCCAAGGACTTTCCTTGCCCGCCTCCGTCAACGTGCCGCGATAAGTCCGAATTTCCTCCGCGCTCAAGTCGTCGACGTAAGCGAGCCCGCGCTTAATCAGCTCAAGTGCGAAGTCGTAGAATTTGCCGAAATAATCGGACGCGAAAAATTTTCTGTCGCCCCAATCGAAGCCGAGCCACTTAATATCCTCCTGAATCGAGTCGACGAATTCAACGTCCTCTTTGGTCGGGTTGGTGTCGTCGAAGCGCAGGTTGCACAGCCCGCCGTTGTGAAGCGCAAGCCCGAAGTTCAAGCAAACGCTTTTGGCGTGCCCGATGTGCAAGTAGCCGTTGGGTTCGGGCGGAAAGCGCGTGTGTATGCCGTCGGTGTATTTGCCCGCCTTCAAGTCGTTTTCAATCTCCTGCTGAATAAAATTTACCATCTAATTACTCCTTTCGGCAAAGAAAGATTTTTTCAGTTCGCTTCAAGCCGTGGCGTCGCACAAGTTTGTCGTCCATATCCTCTATATCGCACATTTGAACGCTGAAGCCCGCCTTTGCCAACCGTTGCGAAAAATCGAGCCCGTAAAGTCTTACGTGGTCTTCTTGTCCGTAGTATTTCAGGCGAAGTTCGGGCGTATTTATCGCGGGGTCTTCAAACGTCACGGGAAGGTTAAACATCGGCACGTTAAGGAAGGCAATGCCCGTTTTCGGCTTGAGCACGCGATAAAGTTCGCGCATAGCCTTTCTGTCGTCGGGGATGTGCTCCAAGACGTGAGTGCACATTATCAAATCGAAACTGTCGTCGTCGAAGGTAATGTTCGTTATGTCGACAGATTTTTTGACGCCGAACGCATTGAGATTCAAGTCGACAGGCCAATATTCAATGTCTTTGAACGACGAGAACAGCTGATAAAAACCCTGTTCAGGCGCGAAGTGCAGGACGCGCATTCCCTTGCGATGCCAATCCATATTTTGCATTAAAAGTGCCAACGCCCTGTGCCGATGCAATGATCTGCAATTCGGGCAAAATGAACTTGGTTTTAGGGATTGTTCGCTCGGAAGGAAGGCAGGGAATTTCGCCTTGCATACGGGACATTCACAATATCCTTCAGGAGCGGTAACGGCGGCTGCGTTCTCAAGGAGGCTCTCGACATAGGTTAAATGCCACATTAAGTTTCGATACTGTTCAAAGTTCATGGTGCCACCTCGGAAAGTTTTTTCTCGACGTGAGCACGCAAAAGACGGACGCCCTCGGCAACGCGCTCGTTCATGGGCAAGTTGGAAACGATTTTGTCAATGTAGCCGCGCTCGACGATTTTTTGCATTGTCCAAGAGTAATTCACGTCGTAAATCCACATGAGCCGCACGATTTTCCTGTCGCCGTTGGTGCGAATCTTGTTGTAGTCGGCTTGATTGCCCGTCACGAAATTTTCCACGAAGTCGGGGCTGATATCCGCCACAAGGTTTCCGCGCTCCTTGATGAAGTTGGGCATTTTGTCGACGTTCTCTTGCGCAAGGAAAGGCTCCAGCACGCGGTAGATGTCCAGCTTGTCGGCGTCGCGAATGATTTTGGCGAACAAAAGTTTCCGTTCGTCGTCGGTCGGCGCAATGACTTTCTTGTTGTGATTCTGAATCGCAAACTTGACGACGGCGTAGTCGGGCGCGGACAGCTCTTTGAAAAATTCCAGCTCGTCAATGACTTTCAGCGCAAGGTCGGCGTGATCCTCCGAGTCGGCGTCGTTGAAGGTTTTATACAGGCTGTATTGGCGGAAGCGTCCCACGTCGTGGAACAGCCCGATAATTTCGGCAAGCTCCGTGTCGTGCGTCGACAGCTTGAGGAACTTGGCAAGCTCGACGCAATTCGCCGTGACGTAGCCCGTATGCTTTTCCTTTAGCAAAATGCCCCGCTGAACTTCCGCGTCGTCCGAATAAAAGCTTTTCATGTAACGCGTCATCCAATCGTGCATTCGGGTAAGCAATTCCCGCATTCAATCCCCCTCCAAAAATTAGAATCAAATTAACGTCGATTATACAACCTGCGGCCGCGCAGTGCAATTTATCTTGGCAAATTTGTTGACGGGCAAAGGTCGCTGTGTTAATATGTGCGCGGCTTAGAGTTAAATTTTTTGGAGGCGATTCCGAATGAGTAAAATCGCGGTCGTGTTCTGGAGCGGCACAGGCAATACCGAGGAAATGGCGAACGCCGTTGCCGAGGGCGCCAAAGCTGCGGGCGCAGACGTTGAGGTTTTCCAAGTCGACGACTTCAACGCGAGCGACATGGCTGACTATAACGGCTTCCTGTTCGGTTGCCCGGCTATGGGCGACGAGGTTCTTGAGGAAGATTCTTTCGAGCCGTTCTTCACCGAGGCGGAGGCGAAACTTAACGGCGTACCCGTCGGACTGTTCGGTAGCTACGGCTGGGGCGGCGGCATCTGGATGGAAAATTGGGCTGAACGCACCAAAGAGGCGGGCGCGAAGTTTGTCGGCTCCGTCATAGCCGAAAATGCGCCCGATGACGCCGCGCTTGAAGACTGCCGCAAACTTGGCGAGGATTTGGCTAAGGCTGTGTAAAAATCTTTCGACGCACGAAATAAAAAAATCCCTCGCTGATTGCGGGGGAAATTTTTTTCACAAGGACAGCTGTCCTTGGCGGCGGCGTGTCCTTCGATTCGGCGATTCAATAGCCTTTATATTTAGAATCAGTGTTCATAAACGTTTAAGCAAAGTGTGAATATGAGAAATCTTAATCAAGGTCTCGGCAGAAGCAATCGTCAGCTCGTAGTCTTTGCTAAGACGCCGAGAGTGATTAAGCCAAGAAAAAGTCCGCTCCACTATCCACCGTTTTGGTAACACTTGCCAGCCGTGCGGCTTTAACTTCTTACTTATCTCTACTCTCAAACCAAAATATTTGTGAGCTTCGTAAACGAAAGTCCCACGATAGCCGCCGTCTCCGCATATCTTTTTCAACGTCGGATAGGCGAAAGTCGCCAAACCCGCTACCCAATATCCCATTTTTGTGTCGTGTAAATTCGCTTTGTGAATCACGACCGATAAAAGGCAACCCATATCGTCGGTGACGATCTGACGTTTTACTCCTTTCGTTTTTTTCCCATGTCAAAACCTTTTTGGTCGACGGCTCCTGTCGTTTTCACGCTTTGGGAATCGATTAAAGCTTGGGTTGGATTTTCGCTCAAGCCTGCTCTTTGGCGCGTCAGCTTAACGAGGTGTTCGAGGATTTTGTCCCACAAACCGTTGAGCCGAGCGCGACGATAAAAGCTGTGCACCGTGAAGACCGGCGGGAAATCGTGCGGCAAATTACGCCACTGACACCCCGTTTTCACCAGATACAACACCGCATTGACCAATTCGCGTTTATCCCATTTGCGTTTTCGCATGTTGACGAACAAAGGCGCAATAACTTTCCATTGCTCGTCCGTTAAGTCTGTTTCGTATTTTTTTCTCATAATACACTTACTATATCACTTTTTACCATTTATGAACACCTGTTCTTAGAATCTACTTTTTCTTTGCGCACCCAAAGAAAAAGTAGCAAAAAGAAAAGGTGCCTCGCAGGGGCGAAGGGTCGCAACCCGCGCCGTCCGATATTTTCAGCGTGCTTGCGCCGACGGTTTTTGCATCACGCAAAAGCGTCGGCGACGGCCGCCCGTCCATGGGCGGCCTCAAGATTCGCGGCGGGCATTGTACTCGCGATTGAGCATTCCCAAGACGATCAGATTTTCGTAGACGCCGTCGGTCAAAAGGATTTCGCGCAGGACGCCTTCACGCACAAAGCCCAAGCTTTCGTACAGGTGCAACGCGATTGAATTGTATTCCTTGCAGTCAATCCATACGCGATGATACTTCCTGACTTTGAACGTCCACTCAAGCAACAAGTTCAGAGCTTCGCGACCGTAGCCCAAGCCCTTCCGACCGATTATCACGTGCGTGAACTCCGCGCAGGGCGAATCCAATTTCCGCAACATGAAGTAGCCCGCCGCCGCGCCCGTGTCCAGTTCTTCGATTATCACGTCCAGCCTTTCCGAGCCGTCCGATTCGATTATTGCGCGCTGATAGTCTTCGTCGAACGGCGCGATGAATTTCAAATTCTCCGGCGCGTATTGCAACGTCATGATGTAATTCAAATCGCCCGCGTGCGCCCGCCGCAATTTGAGACGCTTCCCTTCGATTAATGTTTCGTGCATTGTTGCCATCTCCTTTCAAGTGAGCGGGCAGTCATGATATATCAGCGACAAAGTTTTTTCAAGCAGAGGTGTTTCGTTTGGAGTATTTTCAAAACATTGACTGGTTGGCGTTGGGGCAAAAGCTGATTGTCCCCGCGTGTATCATGGTGTTTGCGCTGTTCGTCGGCATTGCGCTCAATCAGCTGTTGACGCAAAAGTTGGCGGGGCGCGTCAAGGCGAGCGAATCCGAGATCGTCGAAATATTTTTCCGAGCCCTGCGCGGCGTCCCGATTTATCTTTCTATCGTGATAGGGCTTTATTGGAGCGTCACGACTTCAAACTTGCCGGCGGGTCTGGAAAAAATTTTTTCCTACATCCTGTTCGCGATGATTGTCTTTTCGATAACGCGTGTCTGCGAGCGGACGCTGTCGGGCTTCATCCGCATGAAGTTTTCGGGCTCCAATGACATGACGCAATCGACGCTGCTTGATACGATTTTCCGAGTGGCGATTTACGCTTCGGGCGCGCTGGTCGTCTTGGACTACTTCAACATTTCAATCGCGCCGATTATGGCGGCAATGGGCGTCGGCGGTATGGCGGTTGCCTTCGGTGTGCGCGAGACGTTGGAAAATATTTTTTCGGGCTTGCAGATTATCGTTTCCAAGCAGATACGCGTCAACGACTACATTAAGCTGTCGACAGGCGACGAGGGCAAGGTTATCGACATCAATTGGCGTTTTATAACCGTCATGCCCGCCAACGAGGCTAACGTCGTCGTCATACCGAACAAGGTTATCGCCGCCTCCGTCACGACGAATTTTTCCCAGCCGCGCGACGATATTATTGTTGTCGTGCCTATCGGCGTCAGCTACGACAGTGACCTTGAAAAAGTCGAACGCGTGACGGTTGAAGTTGCCCGCGAGCTGCAAATCAAAATCGACGGCTACCAACCGAAATACGACGCGAGGGGCAACGACGTAAACAAGCTTGCGCCCGTCGTCCGCTTCCAAGCCTTCAACGATTCGTCGATTGACTTTAACGCGGTTCTGCACGTCCAAACCTTTACCAACCAGTACGTCCTTAAACACGAGTTCATTAAGGCTATCACGCAACGCTATCGCGAGGAGGGCATCAACATTCCCTTCCCGATTCGCACGCTTGATTTGCCCGATGATACAAAAATTGAGCTGAGGAAGTGATTGCTTATGATTGTTGACGGCGTGAAGGTGAGTTTCGTCGGCATTGACGACGCCACACGCGAAGAGGCAGCCAATTACGTTGCCTACGTGCGCGGGCGCGTATCGGAGCCCGTCAAGACCATCAGCGTCAAGTTGTGCGACGACGGCTTGGTTGACGTGAGCTACACCGCACGCGGCGAAAAGTTCGAGCGCATCCGGCGTATAACGGGCGAGGAGATTGCCCCCCGTCAACGAGCCGCATGAAGTTGACGGTGAACAGCGCGGTGAAAATCTGGGAACTCTCTTTGAGACAATCAGAGGCGAAGGCACTAAGCCAGCCGCAGAGCATAGGCGGTGAAATAATCTGCCCACGAGACCGCGCCGCGCACGGCACTTAGCGCGAAAAGATATGCCGAACTGCAGGGCGACTTGCAGAAGGCGGGATAAAAAGCCCGTCGATAACATTTTGTATCTCGTCGGCACGACCGACCGCTGGAACGACGCAAAAAAATCCGAGGAACACGATCGGGTTAAGCACAACATTTTTGAATGAAACTTTTCGGAGTCGGCGAATAATCGTCGGCTCTTTTGTTTTGCAAGCGGGCGCAGTTGGTGTTATAATCGGCGGCAGATTTTAGTTTCAAGGAGTAGTTGACAATGAGCAAGATTCAAACCGCTTTCGCCGGCGGCAAGGCGTTCATTCCGTTCATAACGTGCGGCGACCCCGACTTGAAGACGACAGCCGCTGTCGTGCGCGCCGCCGTGGCTAACGGTGCCGACCTCGTCGAATTGGGCATACCCTTTTCCGACCCCACTGCCGAAGGCGTCGTGATTCAAGCCGCCAACCTGCGCGCCCTTCAAGGAGGCGTCACGACCGATAAAGTCTTCGACCTGGTGCGCGACCTGCGCGGCGATGTCAAAGTCCCGATGGTCTTCATGACTTATGCCAATGTCATCTTCAGCTACGGCGCGGAAAAGTTTATCGCGACTTGCGCGGACGTCGGCATTGACGGCTTGATTTTGCCCGACCTGCCTTTCGAGGAAAAGGGCGAGTTCCTGCCCTGCTGCCGAAAGTACGACGTCGATTTGATTTCGCTGATTGCGCCGACCTCCGAAAACCGAATCGCAATGATAGCGCGTGAGGCGGAGGGTTTCGTCTATATCGTATCGAGTTTGGGCGTGACGGGCGTGCGCAGTGAAATTAAAACCGATTTGACTTCAATCGTCGCGGCAGTCAGAGCAAATACCAAAATCCCGTGCGCTGTCGGCTTCGGCATATCGATGCCCGCGCAGGCTAAGCAAATGGCATCACTTTCGGACGGCGCGATTGTCGGCTCGGCTATCATAAAAATTTTAGCCAAGTATGGCGAAGACGCTCCGAAGTTCGTTGGGGAATACGTTAAGAGCATGAAAGACGCTCTGAGGACGCTGTGACAGACGGCACGGCGCGCTATCTGTTCCCCCGCTTTCAAAGCGGGTCGTGGAATATGTTAAGAGTATGAAAGACGCTTTAAGGGAGGTTTGATGTGATGTTCAAAAAAATTTTGGTTTGCGCGCTGATGTTGGCGACATTGCTAAGCGTCGGCTGCGGAGACGACAAGGCGGGCGACAAGGGCGGCGCGAAGGACAAAAATCCCGCCAACAAGCTCGTTATCTACACGTCGATGAAGGAATCGCTTATCGGCGGCATTGTCGAAGGCTTCAAGGCGAAAAATCCTGGCATTGAGGTTGATTGGCAATCGGCGGGCGCGGGCAAGATTATGGCCAAGCTCGACGCCGAACGTCAAAGCGGGCACCTTATGGCGGACATTATCTGGACAAGCGAAGTCCCCGACTTCTACCAGATGAAAAACGAAGGGCTCCTCGAAAAGTATCGGCCTGCGGGCTTTGAAGAGCTGTTGAATCCCTTCGACGACTACGACGGCTCTTTTACCGCCGCCCGCCTCGGCACGCTCGGCATCGTCGTAAACACCGGCAAGGTGACGACCGACCCCGCCTCTTGGGAAACGATAGCCACCGACCCGCTTTACAAAAATTCTTTCGGCATAGCTGACCCCGCGCTTTCGGGCACGGCGTTCATGAGTATCGCGCTGCTCGAAAAGCAATTCGGTTGGGATTATATCATTCGCCTGCACGACAACGGCGCGACCAAAAGCAAAGGTTCGGGGCGCGTCATTGACGATACGGCTGACGGCGTGCTGAATGCTTGCCTCGGCGTCGACTACATTACCGCCGGCAAAATCGATAAGGGCGCGCCGCTCAAAATGGTTTATCCTCACGAACTTTTGATGGTGCCAAGCCCCGTTGCAATTTTCAAGGACGCCGACCACAAGGATAACGCAAAAAAATTCGTCGACTATCTTGTGACGCAAGAGGCGCAGCAAAAAGTTGCGGAGGCGGGGACGGTGCCCGTGCGCCGCGATATTCAGATGCCCGAACGCTACAACTTGCCCGCGCCCGAAGACGCTCTTGCCAACGGAATCAAAATCAATTACGCCGAAGTCCTCGAACAGAAAGACGACATCGTCAAGAAATTTTCCAACCTGTTCAAATAAAATTTTACGGGGCAACGTGTAAATGCTATAATAGCCGCGAAGAAATTTGCGGTTTTTTTTTGCGGCAAGCACGAAGTTTTTTTTCGGAGGAAAGTTTTTATGGGAGTACGATATATCAGCGGGCAACGTGACGTTGCATCCGGTGGACGCGCCTCAACGTTGCGCCAATTAGGCTAACCGCCCGCGTTCATACGCAACGCATGCGCATTGCTAGTTTCACAGATTTTGGAGGAAAATTTATGGGAGTACGATATATCAGCGGCGGCGAAAGCCACGGCTCAAGGCTCGTTTGCATTTTGGAGGGCTTGCCTGCGGGCGTCAAAGTCTCAAGCGAATTCGTCAACGCAGAGCTGAAACGTCGGCAAGGCGGCTACGGACGCGGCGGGCGCATGAAGATTGAAAGCGACCGCGCAGAATTTTTGTCGGGCATTCGTTTCGGCGAAACGCTCGGCAGTCCGATAACTTTAAGCGTCGAAAATCGCGATTGGCAAAACTGGAGCGACCGCATGAGCGCGGAGGGCGTCGAAGTCGGCGCACGCGTCACCAATGCCCGCCCCGGTCACGCAGACTTGACGGGCGCGGCCAAATATGCTCGCTCGGACGTGCGCGACATCTTGGAGCGGTCTTCTGCCCGCGAAACGGCAATGCGCGTGGCGGCAGGTGCTTTGTGCAAAATTTTTCTGCAATGTTGCGGCGTCGAAGTCAGCGGCGAAGTTTTAAGTGTCGGCGGCGTCAAAGGTGAGGCGGCTATCAAAAATCGTATCGACGAGGCGAAAGCGGCGGGCGATACCGTCGGCGGCTTCTTTGAAGTCAGAGTCAGCGGTGTGCCGGCGGGCTTGGGCAGTCACATTCAATGGGACAAGCGGCTTGATGCGAAATTCGCGGCGGCCTTCATGTCGATTCAAGCGATTAAGGCTGTCGAACTCGGCGACGGCTTCGCCAATGCGACTCGGCTCGGCAGTGAAGTTCACGACGAAATTTTTATCGACGACGGCAAAATTTTCCGCAAAACTAATCGGGCGGGCGGCTTCGAGGGCGGCATGTCGAACGGCGAAGATTTAATCATACGCGCCGCAATGAAACCGATTCCCACGCTTATGACGCCGCTTCAAACCGTCGACCTTGCGACGAAGACCGCGACGACCGCAAGCAAAGAACGTTCGGACACCTGCGCGATATGGGCGGCCGAAGTCGTCGGCGAGGCAATGGCGGCTATCGTGACGGCGGACGCCATGGTTGAAAAGTTCGGCGGCGACGCATTGACAGACACGCTTGCCAACTTGAAAGCTTATCGCGCACGACTTGCGAGGGATTTCGGCTTATGAAAGACAATGTGATTCTTACAGGCTTTATGGGCACGGGCAAAAGCAGCTTGGGCAAAATGTTGGCGACAAAGCTTGGGCGGCCGTTCGTCGACATCGACAAGAAGATTGAGGACGAGGCGCAACTTTCCATCCCGAAAATTTTTGAGCGATACGGCGAGGCGCATTTCCGCGAGCTTGAAAAGGCGGCCGTCAAGGAACTAAGCGAAAAGCGCGGGCTTGTAATAGCGACGGGCGGCGGCACGGTCAAGGACGAGGAAAATCTTCGTCTGCTGAAAAATTCGGGCGTCGTGATTTGCTTGACAACTTCGCCCGAAGAAATTTTTTTGCGGACGGCGCGGCGCGGCGAACGTCCTGTCTTGGACGGCGGCGGCAACGAGCGGCTTGAGACGATTAAGCGGCTTTTGGCGGAGCGGAAAGAATTCTACGACCGCGCAGATTATCAAGTCGACACGACGGATTGGTCACCGATTCAAATCATCGACAGCATCTGCCGCTACTTGCGGCAGTTCAGGAGCTAAAGGCATGAAGATAACAGACGAAACTAGCAATGCGCCAGCGTTGCGTATAAGCGCGGGCGGTTACTCTAAATGGCGAAACGTTGAGGCGCGTCCACTGGATGCAACGTCACGTTGCGCTATGGAAAAAATTTTTGTCAACCTTGGCGCGGCGAGCTACGAAATTTTTATCGGCGAAGGCATTTTGAGCGGCGTCGGCGCATTCATTTCGGGCAAGTTCACGCCCAAGGCTTTAATCGTCACGCAGGAAAAAATTTTCGACGCGCACGGGCAGCCTTTGACGGACGGACTTGCCGCGCAGGGCATTGCCTATGACGTTGCGCTTATCCCGGACGGCGAGACCGCCAAAACCTTGCGCGAGGCGGAAAAACTTTTCACGCGAGCAATTGAGTTCGGGCTTGACCGCAAGTCGGTCGTGATAGCGTTCGGCGGAGGCGTCGTCGGAGATTTGGGCGGCTTCGTAGCGGCAACTTACCTGCGCGGCGTCCCGCTGATTCAAATCCCTACGACGCTTTTGGCGCAAGTCGATTCGAGCGTCGGCGGCAAAACCGCTGTCAATCACGCCTTGGGAAAAAATCTAATCGGAGCCTTTCACCAACCGCGCGCCGTCTTCATCGATTTGAAATGCCTTGCGACGTTGCCCGAACGCGAAATCAAATCCGGACTGGGCGAAGTCGTCAAGTACGGCGTTATCAGCGACGAAAAATTTTTTACTTACTTGGAGACGAATGCCGATAAGATTCTTAGCCGCGACGCGGAGGTTATGGCGCACATCGTCAAGCGTTCCTGCGAGCTGAAGGCGGAAGTGGTGGCGGCTGACGAGCGCGAGGCGGGTTTGCGACGGATTTTGAATTTCGGGCACACGTTGGCGCACGCCGTCGAGGAGGAAACGCATTACGAAAAATATCGTCACGGCGAGGCCGTTGCAATCGGAATGGTCGGCGCGGCGCGTATCAGTTGCGAGCTGAAAAAAACTTCGGCGGAAAACGTCACACGTCTTGAAAATCTTCTGCAACGGTTTAAAATGCTTACGAGGTGCGCGGGACTTGACGCCGATAAACTTTACCGCGTGACCTTCCGCGACAAGAAAACCGTCGGCGGGCTGGTTAATTGGGTGCTCATGAAAAATTTCGGCGAAGTGGAAATTTGCGGCGGCGTGCCTGAGGCTGTCGTCAAAAAAATATTCGGAGGGCTGTGTAATGGAGATTAGAATCAGTGATGACTTTGACTTAAAAAAAATCGTTGATTGCGGGCAATGCTTCCGTCCCAAAGAAATTTCGGCGGGGACTTTCCGCTTTATCGTCGGCGAAAAAATTTTGCACATCAGCGAGCGCGGCGCGGGACTTTTCGAGGTTGACTGCACGGCGCAAGACTGGGATAACGTTTGGAAAAATTATTTCGACCTTGACACGAATTACGCGGCGATTCGGCGCGACGTGGAAAAATTCGCGGCGGGCAAGCCCTACGAACAATTTTTGCGCGACGCCGCCGAGTTCGGCAAGGGCATTCGCATCCTCCGCCAAGACCCCTTTGAAATTCTCATAAGCTTTATAATCAGCCAGCGCAAAACCATTCCCGCTATCAGAAGTTCCGTCGAAAAGATTTGCGAGCGATTCGGGCGGAAAGTCGGCGACGTGTATCTTTTCCCCCGCGCAGAGGACATTTCGGACGCCATGATTGAAGATTTGAGCGGGCTGGGCTTGTCCTACCGCAAGGAATATATCACGGACGCGTTGGAAAAAGTTTCGAGCGGTGCGATTGACTTGAAGGAGCTGGAAACTTTTTCGGACAACGACTTGACCGAGGAACTCAAGCTGATTAGCGGCGTCGGCGACAAGGTTGCCAACTGCGTGGCGTTGTTCGCCTATCACCGCGTCGACCGCGCGCCCATTGACGTTTGGATTAAGCGCGCCATTGAAAGCGATTTGGGCGGCAAAAATATTTTCTCGTCCTTCGGCAAGAACGCGGGCATTCTTCAGCAATACATCTTCTACTACAAGCGTTCCAATAAGTGACAGTCGTGCCGTCGATTCGGCGTTTAGCATCTACTTTCTTTGACTGAGCAAAGAAAGTAACAAAGAAACTCGCCGCTGCGCGCGGAGCGGATACCGACCACCGGCGAAGTGTCCGCGCTACCCGAAATCGCCCGTGCCGCTATGAAACCTTCCAGGTTTCAAGTCGCGGCGGCCGCCCATCCATGGGCGGCCTCGTCCTCTGCAACGTATCACTGCAAAAAAAATCCCCTTCCGCTTTGGAGGGGGATAATTTTTTTTATGCGATTGAGTTTTTGCTTGTCGATTATTCCGCTGTCGTTTCCGCAGGCGTTTCGGCAGGTGCTTCCGCACTTTCGACGGGCGCGGGCTCTGTTGCGGGCTCAACGGGCGGCTGATAACGTTTGACTTTCGCGTTGTTACCTTCGCGGCGCGCGCGGTTAATCGAAAGGGAAATGCGTTTGCGCTTGAGGTCGATGCGCAAGATTTTGACTTTGACAATATCGCCGACTTGAACTGCCTCGTCCGCGTTTTCGATTCGACGGTCGCTGAGTTCGCCCATGGGAATCAAACCGTCAAAGCCCGGCTCAATTTCCATGAACGCGCCGAATTTCGCGAGCTTAACGACTTTGCCTTCAATGAATTCGCCTTCGTGATAGCCTTCCGCCCTGTCGAGCCACGGGTCGCGTTGCGTCTGCTTAATGGACAGGGAAATTCTGTGCGCTTCGGGGTCGACGTTCTTGACGTAAACATCAACCTCCTGCCCGACTTTGAGGACGTCGGAGGGGTGGCTGACGCGTTCCCAAGAAAGGTCCGAAATGTGCGCGAGCCCGTCGACACCGCCTATATCAATGAACGCGCCGTATTCGACGAGACGCTTGACGACGCCCTTAAGGATATCGCCTTCGTGCAACGTGCTGAAAACTTCCTGTTGTTTAATTTCGCGTTCGCGTTCAAGAAGTTTGCGGCGGCTGAGGACGAAGCGGCGGTTGCGCGAGGACGTTGTATCAATCTCTATCGGCAAAGCCTTGACCGTCTGCCCGACGTAAGTGCTCAAATCTTTGACGAAATGCAATTCCATTTGCGAGGCGGGAATGAAGCCGCGCAGGCCGTTGACGGTTGCAGTCAAGCCGCCTTTGACGACGCCGGTAATCGTTGCGTCGACGGTCTGCAGTTCCGTGACATCGGGGTCGTCGTTGTGCGCTTTGATAGCCCGCAACTCATCCCAAACGACTTCGGCATCGGCTTTGACCTTCGAGAGGATGCCGCCGTTTTCGCCGCCGAGCGATTGAATGTAAACTCTGATTTTGTCGCCGACCTTGACGACGTCTTCTGCCGAATCGGGTTCGGGCGAGGCCAGTTCCCTTTTCGGAATGGCAATTTCCTGCTTATAACCTATGTCGACGTAGGCCTCTTCGGGCTTTACCAAAACGACGGTGCCTTCGACAACTTCGTGTTCGTGAACGTCCTTAAATCCTTCCGATTCTTCAAGCAAGGTGCTCATATCTTCCACGTTTTTCAAATCCTCTGACACTTTGTATAAACCTCCCCGATTATCCAGTCCGGCGTTGAGGCTCCGGCTGTGATACCAACCTTGTTGGTTTTGTCTAACCATTCAGGTGAAAGCTCCTGCGCTGTTTCTATGTGGTAAGTCCTGCATTTTTTTTCGCAAAGTTGAGCGAGTCGCGTCGTGTTTGCGCTGTTTCGCCCGCCGATTACCAGCATGACGTCGACTTTGGACGCGAGCTCCAGTGCCGCCTTTTGTCTTTGATCCGTCGCCGTGCATATCGTTCGCAAGATTCTTATGTCGTGTGATTTGCTAAGCAGGTGCGCCACTGTTTTGACAAAATTTTCGCCGCTCACCGTTGTTTGAGAGACTATTCCGAGGCGCGGGCAGGGCGGGAAATTTTCCGCGTCCGTCGCCGTTTCCAGAATGACTGCTCTCTTGCCCGACCACTCGAAGATGCTTTTCACTTCGGGATGATTTTTTTCGCCGATAATCACGACTTGTCGTCCGTCTTGTGCCAATTCCTTCGCAGAAAGCTGCGCCTTTTTCACATGCGGACAAGTCGCGTCGACTACGTTCAAATCTTTTGCCCGTGCTTCTTCGTAAACCTGCGGCCCCACGCCGTGTGAGCGAATTATTATCGTGCCCTCCTCCATCGCCGTCAAATCTTCGACCGTGCCCACTCCTTGGGCTTTCAGTCGCTCGACCATCTGCGGATTGTGGATTATAGGTCCCAAGGTGTTGCTTTTCCCATCCGCGTGCTCTTCGGCAATTTTTATCGCCCGCTTGACGCCGTAACAAAAACCTAAACACTCCGACAAGATTACTTCCATTTCTACCACCTGTCTGATTGGTCTCGACAAATGAAATACCCTCAACTTGTCGATAACTGCCGATTAATATAGCATAATCGTTTTTCGCAGGCAATAACTTTGGGAAAAAAATTTCAAATACAACGTCGGACGGTGCCCTTTCGTTTGCTAAGCAAAAGTGCTCAAAGACAGCTCGGCTTGCGTGCGGCGGGCGTGTCCCTTCGATTCAGCTAATCTTAATTTTTGTTTTTAGCATCTACTTTCTTTGACCGAGCAAAGACCCGCTTTGAAAGCGGGGGAACAGTAAGGGCGCGGCGACACTCTTCAGTTTTCGACAAGTTTCAACGCGCTATCTGGATGCAAACCTCATGCCGCGCGCATTCGCCGTTGCCCGTCATCCATGACGGCCGCTAAATACATATGCTTCTTTACTTCGCCGAGCCCTCGCAAAAATTAAACGGCTCACGAAAGGAAATTGCCCGCGTCGACAGAATATGCAAGCTAAAATTTTAATTTACGGAGGAATTTTCATGTCGCAGTTTGACAAAAGGAACCTGTCAATGATGATGGATTTCTACGAGATGACGATGGCGAACGGCTACTTCGTCAACGGCGGGGAAAATACGCGCGTGGCGTTCGACGTGTTCTATCGGCGCAACCCCGACGCTGGCGGCTTCGCGATTTTCGCGGGACTGGAACAGGTTATCGAGTACGTCGAGAATATGCAGTTCAGCGCGAACGATATTGACTACCTGCGCGGGCAAAAAATTTTCAGCGAAGACTTTCTGGAGAGCCTCAAGGATTTTCATTTCCACGGCGATATTTACGCGTTCCCCGAAGGCACGATTATGTATCCGAACGAGCCCTTCATGACGGTCGTCGCTAATCTGATTGACGCGCAACTGGTCGAGACGGCGATTTTGGCACAAGTCAATCATCAGTCGCTTATCGCAACGAAGGCGCGGCGAATCGTGCGGGCGGCGGAAGGGCGTTTCGTTTCCGATTTCGGAGCCCGTCGCGCTCACAACATGGACGCCGCCACTTACGGGGCACGCGCGGCTTTTATCGGCGGAGTCAACGGCACGGCTACCGTCAGCGCTGGGCAACTCTTCAACATCCCCGTCAACGGTACGATGGCGCACAGCTGGGTTATGTATTTCCGTGACGAGTTCGAGGCCTTCAAACGTTACGCCGAAGTCTATCCCGACGCCGCGATGCTTTTGGTCGACACCTACGACGTCGTTCACAGCGGCATTCCCAATGCCATTCGCGTCGCCAAAGAAGTCTTGGAGCCTAAAGGCAAACGGCTCAAGGGCGTGCGTATCGATTCGGGTGACTTGGCTTATCTGTCGAAGAAAATTCGCAAGATGTTGGACGAGGCGGGCTTGAACGACTGCAAGATTATCGCGTCCAACAGCCTGGACGAATTCACGATAACTTCACTGATAAGTCAGGGTGCGGCGATTGATTCATTCGGCGTCGGAGAAAGGCTGATAACCGCGAAGTCCGAGCCCGTCTTCGGCGCGGTTTACAAGATTGTTGCTGTCGAGGAGGGCGGCGTCTTCGTCCCGCGAATCAAAGTCAGCGAGAACGTCGAGAAAATCACCAATCCCGGCTTGAAGAGTATTTACCGCGTCTACAACGAGGACGGGCACGCCGTCGCCGACTTGATTGCGTTGGTAGGTGAGACCGTCGACTTGACGAAGCCTTATCGCTACGTCGACCCCGTCAAGCCGTGGAAGAATCGCCGCTTTGAAAACTTCACCGCCAAAAAACTTTCGCGGCTCTACGTCAAGGACGGGCGGCGCGTCGAGACTTTGCCGACTTTGCACGAGATTCGCGATTATGTTCGTCACCAGTTGGCCAATGAGATTTGGCAGGAAGAACAACGCTTTGAAAACCCGCACCGTCACTACTTGGACATGACGCCCGACTACTACGATATGAAGATGAGCCTATTGCACAAGACGCGCCAAGGCATGGACGGCTGAATTCAATTAGGATCTGTTGGTAAATAAATAGGATTTGTCGGCTCCAATTCGGCGTCTCAACAGCTTTAATGTTTAAAATCTACTTTCTTTCAGTGGCGAAAGGAAGTAGCAAAGAAAGCCACCACTGCGCGTGGGGCGGATACCGACCACCGACGAAACGCCTGCGTCCCAGTCAGCCGCTCGTGCCGCTATCGATGCTTCCGGCATCGAAGTGGGCGAACGCGCGCTGGTAAGCGTTCGCGCCGCCATCCATGGCGGCCTCCCTTTTTTGCCAACACGCCCTAAAAATATCGCGCTTGCGGGAGGTGATTGAATGGACGGCTTGAGAGAACTTCTTCGCGAAAAAATGCGCGCGCAAGGCGCGGAGGCTTACGCAAAATTCCGTTGCAGCGAAGTGATTCACGATTGGAGCAAAATCGTCGACGAGACCATTTCCGAACAAGTTCAGCCCGTCGCGTTGGAACACGGCACCCTTTTCGTGCACGTGCAAAATTCCGCCTTCAAAGACCAGCTGAAGTTCGTCGCCGAGGAAATTATCGAGGCGATTAACGATCACTTCGGGCAGGACGAGCCGCTTGTCAAGGAAATAAAAATCGCCAAGGCATTTCAAATCGCCGACATGCCGCGCAGGGCAGTTCCGAGCGATAAGGAACCGACGGCAAGCCAAGCGTTCGAGGAGGTGACTTTGACGGAGGAGGAAGTCAAAGCTTGCGAGGCGCAGGCCGAAACGTTTCCCGTCGAAGAACTGCGCCCGACGGTTTTGGCAACGCTGTTGTCGCAGGCACGAGCCCAAAAATTTCGTCGCGCCCAAGGTTGGCACAAGTGCGCCGACTGCGAGGCACTTTGTCCGCCCGAAGAAATTTTTTGCGAAGTGTGCAAGATAAAAGCGCGTTCGGCAATGGTTGAGGAACTTTACCGCATTTTCTACGACGAGCCGTGGCTCAAGACGCGGGACGCCCAAAAAATTCTGCTTGAACGAATGCCAAACATGCGCAAGGAATGTTCGCCCGACGTAATCGAATCTGCGCGGACGACACTGATTCAAAAGGTCGCGGGCGGCATTCGCTACGGTGATGAGGATTCGCCCGACGTGATGAAATTGGTCATGCTGGAAAAACGTTTGCCGCCCGAAAGTCTCACGCCCGCGATTATCCGCCGCACGCTGCTCGATTTGCAATTCAACCTGTCCGAAGGCGCACTGCTCAAACGTTACGACGCCTTGAAAGGACGCCGCCGAAATTGACAAGCTACTGCCGCGCAGGTACAATGCTTTTCGTCGAAAGACAAAATTTTTTTTGGAGGAGATTCTTTACATGAAAGACAATGTCAAAAAGGTTGCGCTCGCCTACAGCGGCGGGCTCGACACTTCGGTTATCATTCCGTGGCTCAAAGAGAATTACGGCTGCGAAGTCATCGCGGTTTGCGCTGACGTGGGGCAGGGCGACGAACTCAACGTCGTGCACGATAAGGCTCTCAAGTCCGGCGCGTCGAAAGTTTTTATCGCCGACCTCACCAGGGATTTTATCGAAAACTACATCTTCCCGACGCTCAAGGCCGGTGCGACTTACGAAGAAAAATATTTGCTCGGCACAAGCTTTGCCCGCCCGATTATCGCCAAGAAACTCGTCGAAGTGGCATTGGCTGAAGGTTGCGACGCAGTGGCTCACGGCGCGACCGGCAAGGGCAACGACCAAGTCCGCTTTGAACTCACCGTCAAGGCTCTCGCGCCCGAATTGAAAATTATCGCTCCGTGGCGCGAATGGGAACTCGACAGCCGCGAAGCCGAAATCGAATACGCCAAGGCTCACGACATCCCAATCGCCACCGCCAACAAGACTTACAGCATGGACAGAAACATTTGGCACCTTTCGCACGAAGGCTCCGACCTCGAAGACCCGTGGAACGCTCCGCTCAATGAAATGTTCTTGATAAGCTGCGCGCCCGAAGATGCGCCCGACATCCCCGAACAAGTTATCATCGGCTTTGAAAGCGGCATTCCCGTCTCGGTCAACGGCGAAAAGCTCGACGCCGTCGAACTCGTAACCAGGCTCAACGAAATCGGCGCACGCAACGGCGTCGGCATCGTCGACATCTGCGAAAACCGTCTTGTCGGCATGAAGAGCCGCGGCGTCTACGAAAATCCTGCGGGCTCCATTCTCTACTACGCGCACCGCGAACTGGAATATCTTTGCCTTGACCGCGCCACCTTCCACTTCAAGCAGCACGTTGCGATTAAATACGGCGAGCTGGTTTATGACGGCATGTGGTTTGCGCCCTTGCGCGAGGCTTTGGCGGCGTTCGTCGACGAAACCCAAAAGACCGTCACGGGCACGGTTAAGCTCAAACTTTACAAGGGCAACATCATCAGCGCGGGCAGCAAGTCGCCCAATTCGCTGTACAGTCAAGAGTTCGTGACGTTCGAGCATGACGACGTTTACAATCAGGCGGATGCCACGGGATTTATTAATCTGTTCGGCTTGCCGCTGAAAGTTCGCGCCCTCGTGAACAAGCAGTAAAGAGTAGTTTTGTTTTAGGAGAGCTTCACAATGATTAAAAGCATTACGGTCGACGCGGGCATGTGTCTTCATTGCGGCATGTGCATTCAAGATTGCATAGTTCAATGCCTTGAGTTCGACGACAGAAAAGTTCCGCGCTACGTCGAAGGCGGCAAGGATATGTGCGTCGGCTGCCAACATTGCATGGCGATTTGCCCCAAGGGCGCGTTGTCGTTCGGCGGCAGAAACCCTTACAAGTCCGACCTTGTGAGTTACGGCAACAGCGAAGATTTGTTGCTTCTGATAAAGTCGCGGCGCAGCTTCCGTTTCTTCAAAGAGCAGGACGTTCCGCCCGAAAAACTTTCCAAAATCGTCGACATGCTGGCTTACCCGCCCAAGGGAGGCAATGCCGATTCGTTGCACTTCAGCATCGTCGCCACGGCTGAAAAAATGCGCGCCATCGAAAAATTCACTTACGAGACGATAAACGCCATTGAAAACCCGTCGCCCGTCGTCGAGTTGTGCCGAAACTGCTACAGCAACGGCATCGACTTCATTTATCGCGGAGCGGCGGCGTTGGTAGCCGTGTCCGTCGACAATTCAAAAGTCATAGCGGGCTGCGAAAACGCCGACCCGATTATCGCGCTGTCCTACTTGGATTTGTACGCGCAAAGCTTGGGCTTGGGCACGCTGTGGACGGACGCCACTTTGACTGTCATGAAAGAATTGCCCGAAGTCAGAGCCCTGCTTGAAATCCCCGACGAATGCGAATTGAACTACGTAATGCTTTTGGGCGTGCCCGCGATACAATATCGGCGCACCGTTCAGCGCGAGCCCGCCCATGTGACAATGATTTAGGTGAACACGTAATGAATACTGACGATAAAAAGCACGAGGCTAGCAATGCGCCAGCGTTGCGTTCCGTCGCGGGCGGAAACTCTAAGCGGTGCAACGTTGAAGCGCGTCATCCGGGTCAAGCGTCACGCTTGTGGGGTGGCAGATTCGAAAAGTCGACCGACGAGATGATTAACGACTTCCAAGCGTCGATTGCCTTCGATAAGCGCATGTACCGCGAAGATATTCAAGGCTCCGTCGCCCATGCCAAAATGCTTGCCGCGCAGGGGATTATCTCTGCCGACGACGCCGAAAAAATCTGCGCGGGCTTGCAAAAAATTTTGGCGGCGATTGACGCGGGCGAATTCGATTTCAGTGTCGCGCTGGAAGATATTCACATGAACGTCGAGGCGGCATTGACGGAGGCGATTGGCGCGGCGGGCGGACGACTTCACACGGCACGCAGCCGCAATGACCAAGTCGCGCTGGACACTCATCTTTACATGCGCCGCCAAGTTCGCGAAGTTCAGCGTTTGATTCTGGACTTGCAAGCCGCACTTGTCGACGCCGCCGAAAAAAATCGTGACGTGATTTTCCCCGGCTATACCCATCTGCAACGCGCTCAACCGATTTTGTTCGCGCATCACCTGCTGGCGTATTTTTCCATGTTGCAAAGGGACTTCGATCGCTTCAGCGGTGTTTACGCCCGCGCAGATATCATGCCGCTCGGAGCAGGCGCGTTGGCGGGCACGACTTTGCCGATTGACAGAAACTTTGTCGCCCGTGAATTGGAATTCGGCTCGGTGTATGCCAACAGCCTCGATGCGGTGAGTGACAGAGATTATCTGCTTGAATTCTTGTCAGCGGCTTCGATTTTGATGGTGCACTTGTCGCGGCTAAGCGAAGAAATAATTTTGTGGTGCAGTCGCGAATTCAGCTTCGTGGAGCTGGACGACGCGCATTGCACGGGCTCGTCGATGATGCCGCAGAAAAAAAATCCCGACGTGCCGGAGCTGGTTCGCGGCAAGACGGGACGGGTTATCGGTCATTTAATGGCGTTGCTGACGACGGTCAAAGCGTTGCCGCTCGCCTACAACAAGGACTTGCAGGAGGACAAGGAGGGCGTATTCGACGCGCTCGACACCGTGAAGTTTTCGCTGGCAGTCTTCGCGCAGATAGTGGCGGGCATGAAGATTCGGCGGGAAAACATGCGCCGCGCCGTCGAAGAGGATTTTTCCAACGCCACAGACCTCGCCGACTATCTTGTCAAAAAAAATCTGCCCTTCCGCCAAGCGCATGAAGTTTCGGGCAAGCTCGTTCACCATTGCATTGAGCGCGGCTGTTACCTTAAGGACTTGACGCTCGACGACTTCAAAAAGTTTTCGCCGCTGTTCGACGCCGACATTCACGACGCGATTAAGCCCGAAACTTGCGTGGCTGCTCGCAACTCATTGGGCGGCACGTCGCCCGCGCAGGTCGAAATTCAAATCTCGGCGGCTAAGGCTTGGCTTGACGAAAGAAAGTAATTTCATCTGTACAAAGCAAAATCCCCCTCCGTTTTGTGCGGAAGGGGATTTTTTTCGTCTAGTTCCTAGTTCCTTATCAGTCTTTGCGTCCCGAAGCTTTACTGTCGCCAATCGATTGTTTCTTGTGCGCCTCGGTCTGCTTGGCGTCGCCGCTCTTCTTGACGGTGCCGTTGTCTTCCTTCAAGCCGCGCGCCAAATTTTTCAACTTGCCCGCCATACCCGCGCTTAACTTTGCCATACTGCTCACCTCGCGGCGAATGTAGCAAATTTTTAAGGAAGCGTCAAGCTTGACGCCGCCGCCCGCATAAAATAAAATTTCGACAAAAATTTTCGGAGGACGCCAATGCAAGAACACGAACACACGCTCGAAGACGGCACGGTCATTCGCCACACGCACACGCACACGCAAACCAAAGCCGTATTGAATCGCATGGCTCGGCTTATCGGACATCTCGAATCGACAAAGCGCATGATTGAGGACGGGCGCGACTGCAGCGAAGTGCTGATTCAGCTATCAGCCGTCGACGCCGCGATTAAAGCCGTCGGGCGAATCATTTTGAAAGACCACATTGAGCATTGCATAGTTGACGCGGTAAAGACCGGCGACACCGCCGAAATCGAACGCTTGAACAAGGCTATCGAACAATTTATTCGCTGATAAAATTTTGCAGTAACGGGAGGAATTTTTCATGGCAACGATAATCGCACCGTCGATACTTTCGGCGGACTTCGCGCGGCTCGGTGACGAAGTTAAAAAAGTGGTGGACGCGGGCGCGGAATATGTTCACGTCGACGTTATGGACGGGACATTCGTGCCCGAAATTACAATCGGCGCGGGCGTCGTCAAGAGCTTGCGCAAAATCACCGACGCCGTGCTTGACGTTCATCTTATGGTCGAACACCCCGAAACACAGCTTGAGAGCTTCGCGGCGGCGGGCGCGGACATAATAACCTTTCACGTGGAGGCGACGCGTCATCCGCACAGAGTGATTCAAAAAATTCACGAACTCGGTTGCAAGGCGGGCGTTGCGCTCAATCCCGGCACGTCCCTTTCCGCCGTCGAGGAGCTTGTCGAAGACGCCGACATGATTCTGATTATGACGGTCAACCCCGGCTACGGCGGGCAAAAGTTCATTGAGTCGATGCTCGGCAAGATTCACATGCTTTACCACATGATTGAGGAAATGGAAACCGAATGCGATATCGAAGTCGACGGCGGCATCAATCCCGAAACGTCGGTCGACGTGCGCGAGGCGGGCGCGAACATTTTGGTAGCGGGCTCGGCGGTTTACGGCGCGAAGGACGTTGCCAAGGCGATCAAAGACATTCGCGGCAAGGAAATTGTTCACCACCACCATCACGACGACGACGATTACGAGGATTGAAAAATGCTTTTCGATTCACACATGCACACGAAATTTTCCGCCGATTCGGAGATGCTCGCGGCTGAGGCCGTGGCACGCGCCGAAGAATTGAATTTGGGCGTCGTCTTCACGGAGCATTTCGATTACGGGCTTGAACTCAACAACAAAGCGTTCGCCTTCGACACGGCGGCCTACATGCGCGAATATCAAAATCTGCGCGGCGACAGCGTGCGGTTGGGCGTCGAAGTCGGCTTGAGGAAGTCTGCGCGATCGGCGAACGAAAAATTCATTGCGTCGGCGGATTTCGATTTGGTTATCGGCTCGATTCACCTCGTCGACGATTTTGACATCTACTATCCCGAATTCTACGCGGGCAAGAACAAGGCGACGGCTTACGGAAAATATTTCAGCCAAATGGCGACGGAGGCGGCGGTTTGCGATTACGACGTTTTGGGTCACATCGATTACATTTGCCGCGCCGCGCCCTACGACAACCCCGAAATTGACTACGCGACGTTCAAGGCGGCGATTGACGCGGTTTTGAAAATCGTCGTCGAACGCGGCAAGGTTTTGGAGCTGAACACGCGACGTTTCGGCAGTGCCCGCGCCGTCAGTGAGCTGGTGCCCGTCTACAAAAAATATCGCGCGCTCGGCGGACGTTTCGTCACGATTGGCTCGGATGCCCACAGAGTCGACGCGATAGGAAATTATTTTGCCCGCGCCCTTGATTTCGCCCGCGAACTGGACTTGACGCCCGTAACTTTCTTTGAGCGCAGGCTTGAAAAAATTTTAGACGCGTGATATGATTCGCGCAGTCAAAAAGACAAATTTAGTGGCAAGCAGTCGATGACGGGATATCGACTCCTTCCTCGTTAATAACGCCTAACAGATTTCAGAGCCGGTGCCAACGGCTTATTTTTTTCCCTTGAAGTACGTCAGCAACGCGATGATGAACGTCCCGACAGTGGAGATATGGTCAACCATGTTCCAGTCGATGAAATCCATACGCGTCACCTCCCTTCCTCCGAGGAAGAAAGCCGACACATTGAACTGCCTGCCGCGCAGATATTAACACACGTTCAGAAAAGTTTCAAGAAAAAATTTAACCGCTCGGGTGTCTTGCCTTGAGCGGTTTTAGTTTATACAATCTGCGCGGAGGCGAAAGACCATGAAAAATTTTTTGGCAAGGCAAAGGCAGGAAGGATTCTTTACGTTGCGTCTCAAATCGTCGGCAGGCAGATTCTCAACCGCGCAGCTCGCGGCAGTCAACGAGTTGGCAGAGAAATTCGGTCAAGGCGTCGTCAGTCTCACATCGCGGCAAGAATTGTCCATTCCATTCGTGCGGCGCGAAGACTTCGACGCAATGGAAAGTTTCTGCGCGGAGCACGAGCTGAAAATTTCGCCGATAGGCACGATATTCAAACAGGTGACGGCTTGCCAAGGAACACAGACTTGCCCCGCCGGACTAATCGATTCGCCGCGGACGGCACTGGAGCTTGAACGACGACATGGCGGCCGCGAATTGCCTTGCAAGATAACCTGCTCGGTGACGGGTTGCCCGAATAATTGCATGAAGGTCGACGCCAACGACATCGGCATCAAAGGAGCCGTCAAGCCGCAATTCATTCAGGAAAATTGCATATACTGCGGCGCGTGCGCAAGGGTTTGTCCCGTCGGCGCGATTGAAGTCGTTCGCCCCGAACTTTGGACGATTGACCGCGACAAGTGCATTAATTGCGGGCGTTGCGTCAAAGTCTGCAGGAAGTCTGCCTTGCGCGGCGAAGTTGGCTTTAAAATTTCCTTCGCGGGAAAAATCTTTCCGCCGTTCATCGGCGACGAGGAAACGCTTTATCGGAAGGTCGACGCGGCTGTTGAGTACTTCGCAGCCAACGCCAAAACGCGCGAACGCCTCGGCAAGATGTTGGAGCGGCTCGGCGCGGAGGACTTCAACGAAAGGATTAACGCGGTTCAATGAAAATTTTTTCTTCAGGACAAGGACAAGACAGCTCGGTTTTCGCCTGGCTTCAACGTTTCGGCAAGGCTTTGATGTTGCCGATAGCGATTCTGCCGGCAATGGGACTTTTCTTGGGCATAGGCGGCGCGCTGTCCAATTCAAACACGCTCAGGGCTTACGGCGTCCTAAACGTCTACTGGCTGCAAGATATCTTGATAATCATGGCGGACGCGGGCAATGCCGTCTTCGCGAACTTGCCGATACTGTTTGCGGTCGGGTTGGCAGTCGGCTTGGCGCGCAAGGACAGAGGCACCGTCGGACTGGCGGCGGTCTTGTCCATGCTGGTAATGAACGCCACGATTAACAGCGCGCTGAAACTCACGGGCAAGCTCGCGACGGAAAATTTGAGCAGTGTGGGGCAAGGCATGTCCTTGGGCATTCAAACGTTGGAGACGGGTGTCTTCGGCGGAATGCTCGTCGGCATAATGACTTACTGGTTGCACGGGAAATTTTACAAAACCGAATTGCCGCCATTCCTCGGATTTTTCAGCGGCTCGCGCTTCGTCCCAATAGTTTGCGGGCTCGCGTCTATTGCGCTCGGCATTGAAGTCTATGTCATCTGGCCGCACTTCCAAGGCGTAATTTTCTCGCTCGGCGGGCTGCTTGAGGCTACGGGCTACGTCGGCACGCTGGTTTACGGCTTCGTCCTGCGAATGCTCGGACCTTTCGGCTTGCACCACATTTTCTACCTGCCGTTCTGGACGACGGCATTGGGCGGCAGTGAAGTCGTCAATGGACAGCTGATTGAGGGCACGCAGAGAATTTTCTTCGCGCAGCTAAGTGACCCGTCGACGGTGAAATTTTACGAGGGCATTTCGCGCTTCATGTCGGGCAGATTCATAACGATGATGTTCGGGCTGGTCGGCGCGGCGTTCGCCATTTACAAGACCGCCAAGCCGCAAAACAAAAAAGTCGTCGGAGGCATGTTGCTTTCCGCCGCGCTCACGTCGTTCCTGACAGGCATAACGGAGCCGCTGGAATTTTCATTCCTGTTCGTCGCGCCCATGCTTTACGTCCTGCACGCGTTCTTCGACGGCTGCGCGTTCATGATGGCTCACATCTTCCAAATCACAATCGGACAAACATTTTCGGGCGGGCTGATAGATTTTATCCTGTTCGGGATATTGCAGGGCGCGGACAAGACGAATTGGGTTTACGTGCCGCTAATCGGCGTGCCGTGGTTTTTCCTGTATTATTTCTCGTTCAAGTTCCTGATTGAGAAATACAACTTGAAGACGCCCGGCAGAGACGAAGATTTATCGGCGACGGAGAATGCTTTGACTGACGCGGAGCAAACGCGCTTGATTTTCGACGGGCTCGGCGGCAAGGAAAACATTGACGACTTGGATTGTTGCATAACGCGGCTGCGCGTGACGGTGAAGGACGGCTCGCTTGTCAAAGAGGAGACTCTTAAGCGTAGCGGCGCGCAAGGCGTCCTTCAACACGGCGTCGGCGTGCAGATTATCTACGGTCCGCAAGTCGCCGTCATAAAGAATCGCCTCGACGAAGAGTTGAGCGGCAATTAATGCCGTTAGTAAGGAATGAGTTCAAAGGACGAGGGCGCGCATGGACGCGCGCCCGCCGGCAACAGAAACAGGGATGTTTCTTTGCCGGCACAGACGGCTTCGGGTTGCGCGGGCACTTCGTCGGTGGTCGGTATGAACGCCTTTTCTTTTTGCTACTTTTTCTTTGGGCGTGCAAAGAAAAAGTAGATCCTAGATACAAAAGTCATTGAAACGTTGAATCGAAGGACGCGCCGCCCGCCGCCGCGACAAGCCGTGCTGTCTTTGAGCCCTTTTGCTTAGCCAACGAAAGGGCAGGTGCCGCCTTTGACGCGGCATTTTTTTTCGTGTAGAATTCTTGCCGTAATCTCGGCTTCAGAAAGGAGCACTCTATGGAAAAATTTTTTGAACTAAAAGAACGCGGCACCGATGTCAGAACCGAAATCACGGCGGGCATTACGACGTTCATGACGATGGCGTATATCCTTGCGGTCAATCCGATTATCCTCGGAGCGTCGGGCATGGATACGGGCGCCATCTTCACCGCAACGGCTTTGGCTTCCGCGTTCGCAACGTTTTGCATGGCATTCTTGGCGAATATGCCGTTCGTCCTGTCGGCGGGCATGGGGCTCAATGCCTACTTTGCCTACACGGTCGTTATCGGCATGGGCTACACTTGGCAACAAGCGCTTGCCGCCATTTTCGTCGAGGGTGTCATTTTTATTTTCTTGTCGCTGGTCAACATCCGCGAGGCGATTTTTAATGCGATACCTCCTTCGCTGAAAATCGCGGTGTCGGTCGGCATTGGACTTTTCATCAGCTTCATAGGACTGCAAAACGCGCACATTGTCGTAGCGGGTCCGACGCTCGTCACGCTGTATTCGTTCAGGAGTTCCGTTGAAGGCGGCATGTTCCATTCGGAGGGCATAACGGTTTTGCTTGCGCTAATCGGCTTGCTGATAACGGCTTTCCTGCTGATTCGGGAAGTCAAAGGCGCGGTGCTCTTCGGTATCGTGGCAACGTGGGGGCTGGGCATGATTTGCCAAGCGACGGGGCTTTACGTCCCGAATCCCGAAGCGGGATTCTTCAGCCTGTTCCCCAACGGAATAATCTCAATGCCCGCGTCGTTGAGCCCGACGCTGTTGCAAGTGGACTTCAGCTCGGTGTTTTCGTTTGAATTCTTCACGGTGCTTATGGCGTTCCTGTTCGTCGACTTGTTCGACACAATCGGCACGGTCATAGGTTGCGCGTCGAAGGCGAACCTCCTCGACAAAGACGGCAAGCTCCCGAAAGTCAAGCAGGTTTTGTTGACTGATGCAATCGGCACGACGGCGGGCTCACTCATGGGCACTTCGACGATAACGACATTCGTTGAGTCGTCGGCGGGCATAGCGGAGGGCGGCAAGACCGGCTTGACTGCCGTGACGGCGGGTTGTCTGTTCGCGTTGGCGTTATTCTTCTCGCCCGTGTTCTTGGCGATACCCGCCTTCGCCACTGCGCCCGCGCTGATTATCGTCGGCTTCCTCATGATGCAACAGGTTTCCAAAATCCATTGGACGGACGACGTGCTGACGGCAGTGCCCGCCTACATTACGATTTTCTCTATGGCGTTCATGTACTCAATCTCGGAGGGCATTTGCTTCGGCGTCATAAGCTACACGCTGCTTCACGTGGGCATGGGCAAGGGCAAAGACGTTACGCCGCTGATGTATATCCTTACGGTGCTGTTCATTTTGAAGTACGCGTTCCTTTGAGTTGGTTTAACTACTTTCTTTCAGCGAAGAAAGAAAGTAGCAAAGAAATTCGCCTCGCAGGGGCGGAAGCCAACCACCACCGCAACGCCCGCGTCCCAGTCAGCCGCTTGTGCCGGCAAAGAAACATCCCTGTTTCTGTTGCCGGCGGCCGCCCGTCCATGGGCGGCCTTTAAATACGCGGCGCGCTTGCTGTTCCTTCGCTTTTTAAGCGGGCTTGTTCCTTAACAGGAGTGATTATCTTGACGAAAGCTGAACTGAAAAATCTAATCGACGCGGCGGCGGGCAGACGCCCGGCCGACTTGGTCATAAAAAATTGCCAAATCGTCAACGTCCTAAGCGGCGAAATTCACGCGGGCTCCGTCGCTGTCTTTGACGGAAAAATTGTCGGCATGGGCACGACCGAATACGACGCCAAAGAAATTTTTGACGCGCAAGGCAAGTTCCTGGCTCCCGGCTTCATAGACGGGCACATTCATATCGAATCGTCTTACATAAGCCCAGAACAGCTCGGCAGGATAATCGTTCCACGCGGCACCACGTCGATTATCGCCGACCCGCACGAAATAGCCAACGTTTGCGGACTCGCGGGCTTGCGCTACATGCTCGACGCCGCCAAACATACTCGGCTGAATATTATTCAAGCTATGCCGTCGTGCGTGCCCGCCACGCCCTTTGAAGACGCAGGCGCAGTGATTGACGCGGAAGATATGGCCGAACTCCTCGGCGACGAAAATATTTTCGGGCTCGGCGAATTCATGAACGCGCCCGGCGTTATCAACTGCGACGACAAGGCTTTGGACAAAATTTTGCTCGCGCACAATTCGGGAAAGCTTATCGACGGGCACGCGCCGAATTTGAGCGGCAAAGACTTGAACGCCTACCTTAGCGCGGGAATAGACGGCGACCACGAATGCACGACCGTTGCCGAAATGCACGAACGCATCGCCAAGGGCATGTACGTCTTGATTCGCGAAGGCTCGGCTTGCCACAATCTCAAGGCGTTGGTCAAAGGAGTCACGCCCGCCAACAGCCGCCGCGTCCTGTTGTGCTCGGACGACTGCCAGCCCAAAACCATCCTCGAACTCGGTCACATGGACAAGAACGTCAGAATGTGCGTCAAGGAGGGCATCGACCCGATAACCGCGATTCAAATGGCGACGATTAACGTTGCGGACTCGGTGAACCTTTTCGACAGAGGCGCGATTAAAATCGGTGCCCGCGCAGATTTGATTTTGCTCGACGACTTGACGGACTTCCGCGTTGCCGACGTTTGGATTGGCGGCGAACACGTTGCCCGCGACGGACGCTACTTGCCCGAAATTATCCCCGCCGATACCTCAAGCGTTCGCGGCAGCGTCAAAGTCAAAAATTTCAGCGTCGACCGATTGAAAATGCACTTGACGGGCGGCAAGGTCAACGTCATCGGCATTGAGCCGGGCGGCGTCGTCACGAAGAAGATTATTGCCGAAGTCAAGCGCGACGAGGCGGGCGATTTCGTTTTCGACGCCGCGCAGGACGTTTGCAAGGTTGCGGTTATCGAACGCCACCACGAGACGGGCAAGGTCGGTCTGGGCTTGTTGAGCGGCTACGGCATTCAGCGCGGCGCGATTGCCGTTTCGGTTGCGCACGATTCGCACAACATCATCGCGGCGGGCGTCAGCAACGAGGAAATTTTCTGCGCGGTCAAGGCTTTGATTGACATGGAAGGCGGCATGGTCTTGGTCAGCGGCGGCGAAGTGCTTGCGTCGATACCGTTGCCTATCGCGGGGCTTATGAGCGAACTAAGCGGCGAGGAGCTTAAGGAAAAGCTTGATGTCCTGCACGCCAAAGCCCACGCCGAACTTGGCATCAGCGCGAGCGTCGAACCCGTAATGACTTTGACGTTCATGTCGTTGCCCGTCATCCCCGAATTGAAATTGACGGCGCGCGGGCTCTTCGACTACTCGGCGTTCGATTTCATTCCGCTTGAGGCATAACAGACAAAAAATCGTATTCCATGTTTAATCCTTTGCCCCGAATTGAAAAGTCAAGGTGTCTATGCTAAAATTTTATGCGAGGTGAAAGAATATGCGAAAGATGACGATCGTTGAAATGTTGAAGAACGCGGGGGAGAATTTTATTTCGGGCGAGACCATCGCCGGAGTGTTGGGCATTTCCCGTACCGCTGTCTGGAAACATATTCAGGCACTTCGCAACAGCGGCTACGAGATTCTAAGTAGCGAACGGCGCGGCTACAAGCTCAAGGATGCGCCCGACCTCCTTTTGCCCAGCGAAATTCAAATCGGGCTCGACACCGAAATCGTCGGCAAGGAAATGGATTATCGTCCTTCCGTCGACTCAACCAATCGCCTTGCGAAAAAATTGGCGTATCACGGCGCGGCGGAGGGTACAATCGTCGTGGCGGAAGAGCAGACGGGCGGCAAAGGGCGGCTTGAAAGAGTTTTCTATTCCCCGCGCGGCAAAGGCATTTGGTTTTCGATTATCCTGTACCCGAATTTTTCCCCGCACGACGCGCCGAAATTCACGCTCATGGCGGCGGTGGCAGTGGCCGAGGCTATGGCGCGTTTCAATCTCAAAGCGGAAATAAAATGGCCGAACGATATCATGCACGACGGGCGCAAGCTTGTCGGCATCCTTACGGAAATGTCGGGCGAAATCGGCAAGATAGCTTACCTGGTAATCGGCGTCGGCATTAACGTAAACATCAGCCGCGACGAATTCCCCGAAGAGCTGCGCGGCATTGCGACGTCCCTGTCCGAACTAAACGGAGGCGAAGAAATTTCGCGAGTGTATTTCCTTCGCGCTGTCTTGGAGGAATTCGACAAGCTTTATAGGGAAGTAAAGGCGGCGGGCTTCGACAAAATTCTGGAGCGCTGGCGTAAATATAACGTCACGCTCGGCAAAAACGTTCGTGTCATATCGGCGGGTGACGGCACTTCCTTCACGGGCAAGGCTGTCGACTTGAATGCGGACGGCGCGCTCGTCGTCGAAACGGCGGACGGACTTCATGCGGTCTATGCGGGCGACGTTTCTATCCGATAAAAAAATTTTCGCAAACAAAAACTTTCCTCAACCTGCGCGGTCGGGGAAAGTTTTTTTTGTTACAATCGACGCTCAAGAAAACCAAGCCGCGATATAGACAGCGCAAAGTTTTTTGTCTATAATCGGCGGCAATGGAAGTTGTAACTTTCTGACAGTTAGAGGAGGTCTTTTAATGAAAGGCGGCAATAAACCCGTTTACGTCATCGGGCATCGGAATCCCGACACAGACTCGATTTGCTCGGCTATCGGCTACGCTCACCTTAAGCAGGCACTGGGCGTCAATGCCGTGGCGGCTCGTTGCGGCAAAATCAACAACGAAACCAAATACGCGCTCGAATATTTCAAAGTCGACCAGCCCTTGCTTTTGACCGATTTGTATCCGCGCGTCAAGGACGTTGCTCTCGAATGCAAAACCGTCGTCCGCCAACACGACACGCTCCGCCACCTCGGCGAAGTCATGCGCAAAAGCGAACTGCAAAGCGTCCCCGTCACCGATTCTAACGGCGACCTCGTCGGTATCGTCACGGTCAGCGACCTTGCCAAGCGTTACTTCCTTGAACTCGGTCTTCAAAGCCTCGTCGACATGCGCGTCCGTTATCGCGACCTCATTCAGGCGACCGACGCGAAAGTTTTGGTCAGCGGCGACGAAAACGCCCTTATCGAAGGCAATATCGTCATTGCGTCCGGCTCTGCCTTCTCGACGATAAGTATCCTCAACAAAAAGGATATTGTCCTCGTCGGCGACAGAAGTGCCGAAACGCTTTTGAAGTTCCTTGAATGCGGCGTGGCTACCCTTATCGTGACGCAGAACAGCCGCATTGACGCCGAAGTTTTGGAGGAGGCTCAAAAGCGCGGCGTCTTCGTCCTTTTGACTGCCTACGACGCCTATACCGTCGGACGCCTCATCAATCAGTGTGTGCCCATTCGCCGTATCATGAAATCCAATCCCATTTGCTTCCGCCCCATGGATTTGCTCAGCGACATCAAGGGCGTCATGGACGAACACCGTTATCGCAGCTACCCCGTCGTCGAAAACGGCAAGCTCGTCGGGCTCGTCAGCGCGGACGAAATCATGTTGCCCGAACGCGAAAAGGTTATCCTCGTCGACCACAACGAACGCGGCCAGGCCATTGAGGGCATTGAAGACGCAAAAATCGTTGAGATTATCGACCACCACAGGCTCGGCGGCATTCAAACCTCGGAGCCCATTTACACTCACCAAGAGCCCGTCGGCTGCACCTGCACCATCGTTGCCAACATGCATTGGCACCGCGACGTCGAAATCCCGCCGTCTATCGCCGGACTTCTTATGAGCGCGATTATTTCCGATACCGTCCTGTTCAAATCCCCGACTTGCACGCCCTACGACAAGAAAACCGCCGAAAGGCTCGCCGATATCGCGGGCGTCGACATCAAGGAATACGGCTTGGCAATGTTGCGCGCGGGCGCGGGCATCGGCGACAAAACCCCTGCCGAAATCGCCAAAACCGACCTCAAAGAGTTCAAAATCGGCGACTACAAAATCGTCGTCAATCAAATCTCGGTCATGGATCCTTCGGAAGTGTTGGCATTGGAAGACCAAATCATTGCCTACATGAAGGAAGAATGCGAACGCGAAGGCTTCGACATGCATATCATGATGTGCACGGATATTTTGGAAGAGGCAACGTATCTGCTCTATGCCGGCTCCCCGCGCACGCTGATTGGTGAAGCCTTCCATTGCGACGCAAGCGGAAACCACGTATATATCCCCGGCATGATGTCCAGGAAAAAGCAATGCATCCCGCCGCTCAGCGAAGCCGTCAAGCGCATTAAGCCGCAGTAAGAACTTTTCAATCGAAAAAAAATTTCCCCTCGACCTGCGCGGTTGAGGGGATTTTTTTATTGGAAAAAGATTTTGTGTGCTAATCGGAAGCTAAAACGTATATCAAGCATTGCCTTCGACAGCCATAGCCGCCGCGATAGCCGCGCCGAGACCCGAGCCGCCGTTGTCGAGGATGGTGTCGACCTGCGCGGCGTCTTCGCCGAGGAGTTCGCTGATGGCCTTGGTGATGTTTTCTTTGGCGAGAGGCATCTTTTCGTAGACCGAGCCGTCAACCGCCACGTGCTGACGTTCAATCTTGCCTTTGCCCGCGCGCTGCCATACGAGAGCCACGAACGAAGCCGCAACCAGCCTTGCCGAACGAATGACGATAGCCTTGGCGAGTTCGCGGACTTTCTTCACGTCTTCGCGTTCAAGTTCGCGCCCAACCTTCGCCATGATTATATCGGAGGCTCTGGACAGATTCGGCGATTCGTCAAGAATCATCATCGACATATCGACGGACGTCAAGCCGTAGCTTTTGCCCTTTTCGCCCAGCAGTTCGGCGATAGCCATGCCGAAAAGTTCGCCCATGTAGCGTCCCGAAACCATTTTCTCGAAACGCTGTTCGCCCGGCTTTTCGGAGCCCTCGTCGTATTCCTTGTCGAAGCGATTGGGCGTGAGCTTGGAAAAGTTGCCGCATTCCAGATTGAGAATCATGCCGCCCGCGCCGACGCCTTTGGGGTCGTGAATGGTCGGCTCAAGGTAGCAAGTGTTGTGACCCGTAGCGTAGATTGAGCCAATGAAGGTGTCGGGCGTCTTGTAGGCGGCACTTAGCAGGACGGCAACCGTGTCGTTGAGGACGGCAACGGGCTCGACGTTATTGACGCCGCGCTTCTTGAGAGCCTCGACAAGCAAATCGTTGGCCACTTCGCCTTCGACGCCCTGAGTCGCAAATTCTTTCGTCCAGATAATCAAGCGGGCGTTGTAAAGATTGTCCTGCGTCGACGGGAAAGAAAACGTGTGACCCAAGTAATATTTGGTCTCGTGGTCGCCGTCGATAGCCTCGTCAATCAGCTCGGCAATGAAGCCGAACATCTGCTCGGCGGTTGAGTCTTTGCAAATGTAATCGTATTCGCCGGGAACAACCAGCGGGCGTCCGACGCGCTTAACGACCTCGAATTTGCCGTCGCCGTCCAGCCGAATTTTGAAGACGCGAATGTTGGTGCCGCCGAAGTCAAGTGCAAGATACTCGCCCGTTTCCTTGCCGCTCGGCAGACCGACGTAAGATTTGAGCATACGCATCGACGAAAGACTTACATCGCGCAAACCCAACTGCAAATCTTGACGGAAGCTCGCCGCGATTTGTTGAAGCTGTTCGCCGCCGATTGTGAACTCCGCCATAATCTCCTTGAACTGTTCTTCGTTGAAAGCCATTAAAATTCCCCCTCGACCCATAAAATTTTTAACCGCGCAGATTATAGCACGCGCATGAAGATTTTGAAAGTTTTTTCCGAATCAGAGCCGCCGTTGCGAAACTTGCTTTTGAGGCGCGCATGGACGCGCGCCGCCGGCAACAGAAACAAGGATGTTTCTTTGCCGGCACAGTCGGCTTCGGTTTCGATACCTGTGCAGTCACGGTTAGTTACGGTTACTAGTTCACGCCCCCGCGAGGTGCCCTTTTCTTTGCTACTTTCTTTTGGGCATGCAAAAGAAAGTAGTTAATAACGACAAAGCCACTTTGCCGACAGCCCAAGCCTAGTACGCGCCCTCCTCCTTCCAGACCGCCTTGACGGTTTTGAAAAGATACATGATGTCAATCCAGACCGACCAGTTGCGGACGTACCAGGTGTCCATGGCGACGCGTTCGGGGTAGGTTGTATCGCTGCGCCCGCTCACTTGCCACATGCCCGTTATCCCCGGCAAAACCATGTAGTATTCGCGAATGTTCTTGCCGTAGCGCGGAACTTCCTCCTGGACGATAGGACGCGGTCCCACAAGGCTCATCTCGCCGCGAATGACATTCCACAGCTGCGGCAATTCGTCAAGGCTCGTGCGCCGCAACCATCTGCCGACTTTCGTAACGCGCGGGTCGTTCGTCAGCTTGAAAGTTTCATCCCATTCGCGCTTGGCTTCGGGATTCTCCGCCAAATATTTTTTGAGCCGCTCCTCGGCATCGGGCACCATCGTTTGAAATTTGTAGCACGGAAATTTTTTGCCCGCCGCGCCCACTCGCTTATGCGCGAAAATCACATGCCCGCGATTCTCCACCGCCACCCTAATCGCAATCCACAACAGCAACGGCGAAATCATCAGCCCGCCGAAAATCGTCAGTGTCAAGTCGAAAATCCTTTTGAACGCTCGATTGTACGGGCGCGAAAGATTATTGCGCAGGTTGAGCATCAAAATTTTTTCGCTGAACAAAATCGACAGCTCCGCGCTCGACATGGGCGTTCCGATTAAGTCGGGCACGAACGAAATATTTTTGACGTGCGGTTGAATCGCGTTGATTAGGGCTTGCAAGCGTTCCTTGTCCAGCCCCGGCGCGGCTATCACGACCGTTTGAACTTGCGTCGCCCGAATTATCCTGCGCGCCTCGTCGAAGCCGCCAAGCAACGGAAATTTTTTCGGCAAGTCTTCCGAAATCGGATGGTCATCAATCAGCCCGACAACCTCGTAGCGATAGCCCAAATCCTCCCGCCAAAATTTTATCAGCTTTTCGGCGGTCAGCCCCGCGCCGATTAGGATTATCGGCTCGTGGAAAAGGTTTCGCCGCTTTAAAAATTTCAGCACGGCGTAGCGAATCAGGCAGACGTTAATCAGCACAAACAGCCCGAACAAAATTATGAACAGCCGCGAAGACTGCTCGCTAGCCTTGAGGAAGTACAGGATTATGATTGACGCTATCCAGCCCGCGAAGACCGATTGAAAGATGTCGCGCATGGTGTCGACGACGGGCTTCATTTGTCCGTAGGAGCGCGATTGTCCAAGGAAAATCAGGAACAGAAACGGCACCGCGCCGTAAATGTAAATGTCGTCGTAAAGATAAGTCACGCGGTTCCAAAAGTCGACAAAGTCGCGGAGCTTGAAGGCAAGATGCTCGCTCAGCACGACGCCCGCATAATCGAAGAGTAAAAATAAAATCGGCGGCGCGTAAGTCCTTAGGGTCGTCGAATTTTTTTTTGCAACAGGCATAATACTTTCCTCTTGAATTTTTGCGCCAATTATAGCAGGGACACGGGCGCAGGGACAAGCAAAAAAAAATCGCCCTCCGAAACCGGAAGGCGGTTTTCAAATCGTCGGAATGGTCAGCGTGAAGGTCGAGCCTTCACCGAGTTTGCTCTTCACGGCAATTTCGATGTCGTGACGGTCGGCTATCCACTTCGCCACCGATAAGCCGAGCCCCACGGAACTTTCGCCGCCGTTGAGTTTGGTGCGCGCCTTGTCGGTGCGATAGAAGCGGTCGAAAATTTTTCCGCAATCCTCTTTCGATATGCCGATGCCCTTGTCGATGAATTTCAGTTTCGCCTCCGAAGCGGCAGCAGTCAGCTCAACCTTGACGGGCGTATCGGGCGGGCTGTAGCGCAAAGCGTTATCGAGGAAGGCGGTCAGCATTTGCTTAAAGAATTCCGCGTCCGCCATGATTTTGCACGGCGCAAGCTTGGTGATTTGCACGCGCGTCGAAGCGAAATCTTCCACGAATTTTTTCAGCAGTTCGTCCAGTTCAACGGGTGCCATGTTCAACGGTTGGCGTCCTTGGTCGGCGCGCGCCAGGAACAGCAAACTTTCAACGAGGCTTTGCATGTTCTGCGCGGATTTTTTTATCGAAGTGACTGCCTCCCGAAAAAGTTCGGAATCTTGCGCGCCGTAGCGTTCGAGTATGTCGACGTAGCCGCGAATTATCGTCAAAGGCGTCCTAAGCTCGTGCGATACGTCATTTACGAAACGCTGTTGCCGCAAGAAATTTTCCGTCGCCTTACCCTGTCGCTTAATCCCTAACCGCATAGCCGACGCCTCTGGTCGTGTAAATGTACTTCTCGCCGAACTTGTCGTCGATTTTGGAGCGAAGGTAGCTGATGTACACGTCGACAACGTTTGTATCGCCGATGTAGTCGTAGCCCCAGACGGTCTGAAGAATCTGGTCGCGACTTAGGACGTTGCGCTTGTTTTCGACGAGATACTTGAGCAATTCGTATTCCTTGTGCGTCAATTCGACGGGCTGCCCTTTGACGGTGACTTCGTAGCGGTCGGGATAGATAATCATGTTCTTGACGACGTAGCGTCGTTCGTCGGCCTCGCGCACGCGTTCGGTATGCCGCCTCAATGCGCCGCGAATCCTTGCCAAGAGTTCGGGGGCAGCGAAAGGCTTGGTCATGTAGTCGTCCGCGCCGAGGTCGAGCCCTTCCACTTTGTCGCGAACTTCGTCGCGCGCCGTCAACATGATTATGGGAATGTCGCTTACTTCGCGAACGCGCTTGCAAATTTCCATGCCGTCCATTTCGGGCAACATGACATCGAGCAAAACCAAGTCGTACTTTTCTTGCAAGATGCGTTCGTAGGCGCGCCGCCCGTTGGGCTCCGAGGCCGTCTTGAAGCCTTCGCGCTCCAAGGTCAGCTGAAGAAGTCGCGCTATCGGACGCTCATCCTCCACGATAAAAATTTTTGCACTGTCTGCCATTGAAAAACCTCCTTAAATATTCGGCGTCTAACATCTACTTTCTTTGACCGAGCAAAGAAAGTAGCAAAGAAACTCGCCGCTACGCGCGGGGCGGATACCAACCACCACCGCAACGCCCGCGTCCCAGTCAGCCGCTCGTGCCGCTATCGACGCATCACGCGTCGAAGTCGCGGCGGGCGCCCATCCATGTGCGCCCTCATCACTTGCAACTTGTTCCCTTTTAAAGCGGGTCACCATGTCCGCCGCAACATCACCGATGCCGTCAAATCTTTATCGTTCTTCCCGCGCTGAACTTCAGCCTCGCCTCCAATGAACCAGCCGCTTGCGAATTCGTTTTCCCCGCGCACGCTGAATATGAAATGCGTCTTGTCGCGCTTGTTGCGGAGGCTGTAACTGCTGGAGGGGTCGCCTTCGTAGCTGATTCGCAAATCGGGGTCTGCGCCCGTGAAGCCGTGCTTGACGCCGAATCTGAACCCGAACATGCCTGTCCGATAATACCGTTTAAAGTCAAGCCCTGCCTGCGCGGCAAAGTAGGTATTGCTGCCCGCGTCGACGTGCTGATTGTAAATGCCCGCGCCGCGTTCGTTGTAGCTCTTCTGGTGCAGGTAGGACGCTTGAAAGTTCACATAGGGGCTGACGTTCCAAGTTTTCTTCGGCGTAAGGTTGTATTTGTATTCGCCGCCGACTTCGACGATGTGGCTGTTGTAGTTGGCGTTCGTCGCCAAGCCCAAGGACGCAAGCCCTCTGTGCAACGAGTTCCTTAGCTGCCCGCCGTTGACGTAAAGATAAACGTCGCTTTGCCGATTATGGTAGCCCGCGTAGAGCCCAAGGCGAGTGTCGTAGACGGTAGCCCGCGAACTGCTCACGGCGTAGCCGATTGTGCCGTACGTCGCGAAAATGCCCGCCCGCCACTTCTTGCCGAAAGGTCTGTCGTAGCCGCCCACGATAACGCTGCCGTGATAATCGGTGCCGCTGCCCAAGCTGCCCCAGTTCTTCATGTAGTTGAGCCAGAAATTATTTTCCTGCCGAGCGGGAACTTTGACGCGAACTTTCACGTCGGGCGCGGAGGTTTCGTCGTCGGCGAATTTCATCGGGCGAACGTTCACGTCGATATAATCCGTCGCGAAGTCGGGCGAAAAGACTTTATAAATGCGGTCGGAAATCATCTTGTCGACGGCGGTGCTTTGTTGCGCAACACTCATAACCTGCGCGGAGTCATTGGAGCCGATTTGCGTCAAAGTCTTTTTGGCTTCGGGCGGAGCCAGGTTGTAAAGGTCGCGCATTTCGTCCTGCTTGCCTTCGCCTTCGAGACACTCAAGCATCTTGCCCATGGCGTTGAAAGTTTCGGATTCGCGAGAGTTCATGTCGCCCAAGTTGTTTGATTCGTAAGTAGTGACGGTCAGCGTGTTGCCGACAATGTTGCCTGTAGCGGTCATCATGGCGGAAATGGGCGCGGGGTTGCCGAGCGGGTTCCTTATCTGCCCGGCGATTGAGTTGGCGATTAAAACGGTTTCGGTCTTGTTGGGCAGGAGGCTGTCCGTTGTGACGAGCGAGCCGTCGACGTTGGCGTTGCCGTTTACGATTATCATGCCGCCCGCGCCGCCGCTTACCTTTTGAATCGTGCCGTCGCTTACCAAGTCGCCGTTGATAATCAAATTCGTGTGCGGAGTGCCCGCGCCTATCGTGCCGTGATTGATAAGCTTGCCCGTCGTCACATCGGTGAAGCCCGCCGCGATATTGCCGCTCATGTCGTGCAAGCCGAACGTTCCGCCGTAAAGCCGCGCGCCGCGTCCCACTTCGACGCTCAAAACGTCAGCCGCGCCCGAAAATTTCAGCGTGCCGTCGTTGACGTTGAGCTTGATATTGTCCGCGCCGCCAATGTAGCCGCCGTAGTCCATATCCGTGTTGAAGTTGATATTCGTCACGAGGTCGGGGATGTACTTCGACGCGTCAATTTCTTGCCCGCCGTATTGAATCAGCACGGGGTAGGTGAAGCCGTCGGCGGCCGTGAAGTGTTTCCAATCCGAAACGATATTGCCTTTGATTGCCGAGCCGCTGTTGAAGTTTATATTCTTGACCAGCGCGTTCTTGCCGATATAAATCGCGTTGTCGCCGCCCGTCAAGCTGCCCGTCAAGTTGAAGCTGTCGATGAGTGCGCCGTTGAGTTCGTCGCCCGTGTAGTTGAAACCGTCCGTCATAATCAGCGGCAAGTTGGTCGCGCCCGTGATATTCCCTGAACTGTCGACGCCGCGCAGGTAGCGCAGATAGGAGCCGCGATATTCGCCGCCCGCGCCCGGCATGTTCGAGCCGAAATTGAATTCGACGGCATTGCCCGCCGCCGCGATATTGCCGCCGATGTCAAAGGTGTGGTCGCGCCCGTAAGAGACAAGCAAGCCCTTGCCGCGCAGGCCGTTCGCCGCTATCGCCGTATCTTGCGGGAGGACGATGTGATTGTCGTAGCCGTCGACGCGAATGCCCGCCGCGCCGTCACCCGTCAAGGTTATGTCGCCGCTTTGAGTAACGTCATTTTCCGCGCCCCACACGTGCAAGCCTACTGCCAACGGCTTATCGCTCGTGAAGTCGTTTTCGTTGACGACGGTGGCGTTGCTTGCGTAAATCGACTTCCCGTAAAAGCTTTGCCTGTCGATGCGGTAGCCGATGTCCTGCAGGGCGGCAAGTTCAAGCTCGGTTAAGGTCGTGTAGTTTTTGTAGGGCAAGCCGCTCATCAAGCCTGGGATAAGTGTTTCGTTGAAGGTGGCATTAATGGGAATGCCGCTGACGCCGTCGAAGGTTGCGCCGTCCAAAACCGCCGTGACATTGTCGCCCGTGAAGTAAACCTTATCGGCAACGAAAAATCCCGCTGCGTCGGCGGAGGAGGCAAGGTCTGCGCTCGTGACGATTTGCTTGCCCTGCGCGGCGGCGTTGCCGTTGACGTCAATAAGGTGGAACGTCCAAGCTTTCGGGTCTCTCAAGTTCGCGGCGAAAGTCATTGCCTCCGAATCAATCACGGCCTCGGCACCCAAAGCCCGTGCCATTTCCAAGCGCAAAGTTCCGACCAAATCGGCGGCCTGTTCGTTCGTCGGGAGGATTGTGCTTGCGTCGACGCTCCAGCCGTTGACAGAGCCCGCGCGGTTTGCGCCGAGGTTCTTGCCCGTCGTCATCACGCTTACGGCACTGTCGCCCAAATGAGCGGCGTTTTTCCGCAAGGCAACTTGAATTTCTTCCGCTGAAATTTTTTCGTCCGCCAAGCTTTGCAAGTCGTGTTCCAAAAGGGTGCGTCTGCCCTGCAACATTTGCGCCAAGTAATTATCCTTAGCGGGCGTCATGTAGCGAAAGGAAAACGTTTGTCCGTCGACAAGCGGCAAGTTGCCGCCGGTGAAGACGATTTGCCATGGCGGCTGACTGCTTGCCCGCAAGTTGAGCACGTCTCGCCAATAAGAGGCTCCGAATTTTGCGGCATTGATTAGCGCACCGTTGAAGTTTTGCGTTGAGCTGAATTCGCCGCTGTTAAAGAATTCCATTTCGACGACGGGCAAGCCGTTCGCTTGAATGTATTCCGTCTGGGAAGCGGCAGCTTGAGCAGTCGCCGTACTCACGCCGAAGAAAATTGCAACAGCGAAGAGACGCCGCCGCGTTTCTGTCCTTGTAAACATCTCCATTGAAGCATTTCTCCCTGTTGAGTTTTTCTCGGCCTCTGCCTGAGTCTGATTTTTCAAAAGCTTATCACAAACGCCGGCAAAAAAAAAGACGATTTGCGCGCCCAAGCCGCCCGCCACCCGATTTTTAATCAAAGTTTAATGGCGTCTTGCGTCGTTCCTCGGCGAAGAATGGTGCTAATATTCGTATATTGCGCGCGGAAAGTTTTAATCTTAGCCTAATGACAAGCAAGGTCAAAATTTGTAGAATTATCGCGACAAGACGAAGACAACGAGTCAAGGAGGGGATTGAAATGCCGCTGATATTGGCACTAATCGGAATAGCCCTCGACGTTCCCAAGGAAGTAATTGTCGGCTTGTTGGCAATCTTCTTGATAAGGGAATTGACTTGAGTCTTCGGGCAAAGGAAGTGAACACCTTGAAAAGACTGGCAAAAGGCTTGACCGCTCTGGCGATTTGCGGCGCGCTGAATTTTGGGCTGACGACCGACGCGCAGGCAGCAGACATTGCCTCGACAGATTTAAGCGGCACCGCCTATAACGAACTGTATTATGGACCGCCGCCGCCACCACCGCCTCCGCCGCCCGGTTACGGGTCTCCGGGTTGGGGCGCACCACCTCCGCCGCCTCCGCCTAACAGACACAAACATCGCCACAGGATGCCGCCTCCTCCACCGCCGCTGGATTATTGGGACGACGACTACCCTCCTCCGCCGCCTCCTCCACCGCCGCCCGGCATATGGTAAAGAATCTTTCTATAAAAAATAATGGAAAGTCAGCCTTAAAGCTTACTTTCCGTTTTTCAATGTTTTTGGGGGATGTGCAATGAAACTCGTCGCAAAAATTTTGACGGCGCTCGCGCTGATAATCTTTTGGGCGGGCAATGTCGAAGCGACAGATTTGCAAATCGATTCGGGAAAAACTTTCGTCGAACAAAGAAGTTTGCTCCCGCCGCGACTGCGCCGACCGCAGATACCGCCGACAAGAGCTCCGCGAAAAGATTATGCACCACGCCTTCCCGTCAGACCTGCGCCGCGCCACTTGCCGAATTTACCCAAAGCAACTCACGACAAACGCGGCGGCGAAAGAAAAAAATTCGGTCCGCCACAGCCTCCCCACAGATAATCTCAACAAGGAATGAACTCGCATGAGAAGGTTAGCGAAAAATTTAATATTGGCGACGGCAGTTGTCAGCGCAATATTTATCGTTGACCTCTCGTCTGCAGGAGCCGCAAGCCTCCACCAACAACCTTGCACCACAGAGAACATCGGCTTGATTGAATCGGACAACTTCCGGCAATACATGGATTTTTGGGGCAAGTTCCGCGATACGGTAATGCCCGACCCCGACGAGCCGCAGAATAACAATCCGCCTAAGGAAATGGAACGACCTAAACCTAAACCCGTAAATCCAAAAGCTCCGGAACCGACACCCAGCAAACCGCCGCACGAAGTCCGACACAGGACGGCAGATTAATCTTTAATCACGAAGCCGCGTTGAACTCGGCCGAAGCCGTCCTCGACGCGCAGATAATAGAACGCTTTCTTCCGATAATCGGCAACAGGATCGTTGCCGGTTTTTTCTTTGTAATGGAGCGTGTTTTCAGCGTGTGCGGACGTGAAGCCGAACAGGATTTTCAAAGGCAACAGCTTGCCGCGGCGCGGGATAATCGAATCGTCGATGATATTCAGCGGGTAGTAAGTGCCGCCGACTTCGACCATAAGCATTGGAGTAGCCTTTCCGACGCGCGTCCCTTCGGGCGGCATTGCCAGCGGATAATCGCCATTGGACAGCGCGATAAGCTTGCCGTCCTTTATGTAGCTCAACGCGTCCGACGGAAGGATTTCATCATGCCAACTCGGCGGCGTCGACGACTTCGGGAACAGCACGACCGCGAACGCCATCGTCATGAAGACCACCGCCGCTATGAAGTAAAACTTCAGCGAAAATTTCCGAAAGGCAGCCGTCTCCTCGTCCAAAAGCTTTTGAATTTCCCCGCGCTCGTTCATCTCGGTATTTGCCCCGGAAAAATCATGCGATTGGAATTGGCAGCAATGTCGTTGACGACGTCCTTATCGGGCTTGCCCAAAACCCAGCCCAAAGCCTTTATCTCGGCGTGTTTCGCAACTTTTTGCTCGCGCACGTCGCCCGACATGAAACAAAGCTGCTTGTAGTTTTCAAGCGCAAGATTGTAGCGCGCGGTTATCTCCTGTATCGAACGCAATTTGTTCGGCGGGTTGTGGTAACGCTCAAGCGTCTTTTGAATGTTTTCGGGTAAGTCAGCCATTTCAAATCCTCCAATCAAAATTTTTTACGTTCGAGGCTCCAAAACGTTACAGCCTAAAATCTTGTCAAAATATCTTTCGACTATTCACTTATCGCGCTTAAATTTTTTCCAACTCAAATAGCCGAAAATCCCCGCTGGCCGCTTTAAAAGCGGCGGAACAGCGGACGCGTCTCAACGTTGCGCCGATTGAAACTAATCACCCGCGCTTATACGCAATGCCTGCGCATTGCTAGCTCACTGTTTAAAATTATTCATTACGTTTTCGTCGCCAACTCAAATAGCCGAAAATCCCCGCTGCTATCGCGAAGGCAAAAACGCTCGTGACCTGCGCGGACTTAAGCACGCCGATAACTTGGCTCGTGTAGTCGCCGCGCAGAAACTCCAGGGCAAACCGCGCCGCCGCGTAAAGCATGACATACAGCGCGAAGCATTGACCCTTGACGTAATCGGTGCAACGGAAAATCAGCAACAACGCGAAAATCACGACGTCAAGCTGACATTCCCACACTTCGGCGGGGAAAAGCGGTTGCGCGCCATACGTGCGATAGGCAAGCGTCGTGTCGGGATAAATGATGCCGAAATTGCCGCCCGTCGGAGCTCCGAACGCGTCGCCGTTCAAAAGATTGGCGCATCGTCCCAAAGCTTGACCCAAAACGATAGCGGGCGCAAGGATATCCGCCAAGTGAATCACATCGAGCCCGTGCCTTTTGGCGTAGAGCGCACCCGCCGTCACGCCCAAGATTATGCCGCCTTGAACGGCCATGCCGCCTTGCCACACATTCAAAATCTCGTCAAGGTGGTGCCGATAATAATCCCAATCGAAAAAGAAGACGTCCCAAAGCCGCGCGCCCAAAAGCCCGAAGAAGCCGCCGATTAGTCCGATGTCGATTAAAAATTTTTCGTAGCCGCGCCCGTCGACCTTCGCCATGAAGTAGCCGACACCCGTCGCCAAAAAAATCGACAAGCTCAACACCACGCCGTAAGAGCGAATCGGGAAATCGCTAACATAAAATAAAAATTGATGCACAACTTTCCTCCCAAGTATGTTCAAGGATTGCCGACCGCCGCGAAGTTTTTGGGGCGCGCATGGACGCGCGCCCGCCGGCAACAAAAACATGGAAGTTTTTTTGCCGGCACAGACGGCTTCGGGTAGACGAGACATTTCGGCAACGACCGCTTTACGCCCCTGCGAGGGGTCTTTTCTTTTGCAACTTTTCTTTGGACAAGCAAAGAAAAGTTGATCCTAGATACAAAAATCATTGAAACGCCGAATCGAAGGGACGAGCCCGCCGCCTTAAAGCCGAGCTGTCTTTGAGCCCTTTTGCTTAGCAAACGAAAGGGCGGCCGCCGCAAAATTATAACAGGCGTCGAAGGATTTTAAAAGGAATTTTAATCGGCGCGTCGAAGTCAAAATCGGCAAAGCAGGCCGGACGTGAAAATTTTTCGTGGAGGGATGAGTTTGGCATTTTTTTTGATAGTGCCGAGCGTCATAATAGTCAGCATATTTTTGATACACGCGCTTGCCAAAAGATTAGGTTTGCGAATATATTACACAACGCTTGCAGCGGCGGCGGTCTTGTCGTTCATGGCGAATTACGCGGCAACACTCTGGTCGCCCGCCGTCGGCAAGGATTTTCTTTTGCGATTGGGCTTGATAATTTTGGCGGCGTCGCTGTCGCTCACGTTTGCGAATCGCTTTCTGATAAAGCAGCAACGCGCCGAGGAAAAAAATTTTCACGAGGAAGTCAAGGCGGCTTACGAGGCGGAAGTCAATAAAGAATCGCCGCCGCCCCCTCCGCCCATCGAGAAGTTTGAATGGGAAGAAAATCCTCCGCCAAAATATAACGAGTCGGTCCCCGCAGATGAACCCGCCGCCGTCGAAGAGCCCGAAGTAGCCGAGGCACCTGCCGAATCGCCGCAAGCCGAGCCCGTCAAAGAATCGAAGCCCTTAGAAAAATTCCCGCTGGAAAAAGTGTTCGAGCCGCTGTCGGAAGTAAAGCACGAGGAGGCCAAGCCGCCCGTCGAAGAGCCCGAAGACAAATTCCCGCTGGAGGAGGTGTTCAAGCCGCTGGCCGAGGTCAAGCACGAGGAGGCTAAACCGCCCCCGCCCAAGCCCGCCGACTTGTTCCCGTTGCAAGAAGTTTTTCAGCCGCTGTCGACGCTAAAACTGGACAAGCTGGAAACTTTGCCCGCCGAAGAACCAACACCCGCTAACACGGAGACGGAGGAGGCACCTTCCGAGGCGTCTGAGGAAAATGCAGACTCTCTTGACGAAACGCTTGACGATATCCTGGACAAGGCTTATAACGAGCGCGAAAAGGGTCACATCTGGCAGGCGATTGAACTTTACAAAAAAGCTCTGGAACGCTACCGCAATGACGAATACGCGCCTTTCGTGGCGATTGACTTGGGCAACATCTACAAGGAACAGGCACTCTACTCAAAGGCGATTAAAATCTACGAGGAGGCTTTGACCTTGCCGACCGTCACGCGCAACCCGTCAATCAAAAAAGAATTCGTCACCAATCTGGAATATCTGCGCATCGTCCGAGACGTGTTGCTCAAGTATCACGCGCTGTCCAAGCCCTTCGCCAAACTTTCACAGGAAATTTTGCAGGAGATTGACAGCGAATTCCAAAAGGCTCAACGCAAATTCTAGACAATGGAGGTATTTGAATGAAAAAGAGTGTGGAAATCCTGGGCTTGCCGATTATCAGCATAACCGAAGGCCGCGAGCTGGGCATCAGTAAATCGCTCCTAATCGACGCCAACAACGGCGTGGTAGCCGCCATTACGATTGAGGACGACGAATGGTATCGCGGCGTGAAGCTCATACCTTACGAATCGGTTATCGCAATCGGCGAGGACGCTGTCACAATCACGCACAGCGAAAATATTTTAAAACTCGACGAGGCGGGCGATTATGAACGTTTCCTAATCGAAAACATCCGCGTCATAGGCACCAAGGCGATAACCAAGAAAGGTCGCATTCAAGGCACCATTTCCGAAGTTTTCATTGGCGAAGGCGGCAAGATTGAGCAATGCGAAATAACTGCCCCTGACGGCTCAACAACCACCGTTGACGCCGCGCATATTTCAAAGTTCGGCAAGCAAGTTACCGTTGTTGACGTCGACGGCGAAAAAAAAAATAGCTCCGTGACGGAAACGCCCGCCTTTGAAGTTTTTCACGAAGAGCCCGCGCAGGACGTTTGGACGCCCGCCGTCGAGGAACAGCCCGTTGTCGAAACCGTCGACGAGCCCGTCATTCCCGAAACGCCCGTTGAACTTCCAGACGAGCCTGTTATCCCCGAAACACCCGTTGAAATTTCTGACGAGCCTGTCATTCCCGAAACGCCCGTTGAACTTCCCGACGAGCCTGTTATCCCCGAAACGCCCGTTGAAACTGTCGACGAGCCTGTCATTCCCGAAACGCCCGTTGAACTTCCAGACGAGCCTGTCATTCCCGAAACACCCGTTGAAAACGTCGACGAGCCCGTTATCCCCGACATTCCCGTTGAAAACGCCGACGAGCCCGTCATTCCCGAAACACCCGTTGAACTTCCCGACGAGCCTGTCATTCCCGAAACACCCGTTGAACTTTCTGACGAGCCCGTCATTCCCGAAACACCCGTTGAACTTCCCGACGAGCCTGTCATTC
>CAMJMR010000003.1 GCA_946407095.1 uncultured Selenomonadales bacterium
CTTTTTGCTGCTATTCTTCTCTGGTTAAAATGAATTGTCCACAGTCCCTAGTTGTACCATTTTAAAAGCGATCGTCACGTTGCCAAAATGTTTAGGGCTTGATTCTGCTTTAAGGTTGCGCTATAGTAAAAAAAACTTTTTGACAAGGAGTAGCTATGAAAAAATTTTTTTGTTTGACGATGATTTTGTTGACGATGATTTTTGTCGGCTGCGGCGAGCAGTCAAAGCCCGCAGACGTTAATCAAATTCCGACCGAAGTGGCTGACCCGAATGTCGCTAAGCCCGCCGAAGAGCCTAAACCTGCCGAGCCCGTCACGCCCGCGCAGGAGGGCAAAGACTACATTGTTGCCGACGACGACTTGTCAAACTTGCAACTGTCCGACCCGACAATCCCCGTTTACGATAAATACATCATTTGGGAGCGACAGGAAAAAGGCTTGCCGATTGTGCTTCCCTACCTTGAGCCCTACGAGACCGAATCGACGGTTTATCTGACTTTCGACGACGGTCCCGACGATAAAGTTACGCCGCAGATTTTGGACATCCTAAAGGCCGAGGGCGTCAAGGCGACTTTCTACGTTTGCGGCAACATGGTTGAGGCTTATCCCGACGTGCTGAGGCGCATCTTCAACGAAGGGCACGCGATAGGCAACCACAGCTACAATCACCGCTACGACGAACTTTACAAGAGCCCGTGGAGCTTCATGGAGCAGATTATTCAGACCGACACCGCGATTAAAAACGTCATAGGCGTGCGCCCGTTCATAATCCGTGCGCCGGGCGGCGTGGGCATGTTCAGCGAAAACTACTGGACGATGGTTGAGGATTGCGGCTATATCGAACACGATTGGAACGTCTTGACCGAGGACGCGACGCCCGCCAAGCCCAATGCCTCCCAACAGATTAACAACGTCCTGAAGTATTTGGGCGACAATCCGCCGCGCTCCGTGATTATCCTTATGCACTCAAACAGCGACAAGGCCGAGACCGTCAAAGCCTTGCCCGAACTGATTCACTTCCTGCGCGATTGGGGCTATCAATTCGGTGTCGTCACGCCCATGACGCCGCAGCCGTGGTAATTTTCTGAAACCAAAAAGAAAACTCCCGCCGATTTCGACGGGAGGTAATTTTTTGTTGCGGTTAAAACTTTACGCGGCTTCTTCTTTCAAGACGTAGCGCATATACAACGGGAGCTTTTCAATCGTCTTGTCCAAGCGGGGATTCTTGCGCCAAAGATTGTATTTGTGCAGTTCCGATTCAGATCGTCCGCTCTTGAAGAATTGGTAGACGCCCTTAGAAAAGTCTTGCGTGAACAGGTAATACCGCTTGCCGTTTGAAATCAGATAGAAATGGAGCTTCTCGTTTAACTTGTTTACGGTTATCTTGTTCTTCATGAAACATTCCCCCTATGAAAGCTGAATGAAAATTCTTCTACGCCGCTATTTTAATCGAAAAGTTTTTGCTTGTCCATAAGCGCGGAAAATTTTAATGAAAAAATAATGATTCGTAATCTTCCGGCAGAGGCGTGTTGACGGCGGGTTTAAAATTAGAGGAACAGGGGCTTTTGGTAAATCGGCGTGTTCCTTCGATTCGGCGATTCGATGACTTTCAAGTTGATTAACTACTTTCTTTGACCGAGCAAAGAAAGTAGCAAAGACCCGCTTTAGAAGCGGGGGAACAGCGTGGACGCGGCGTCCCCCCTTAAGCCGTCGAAGAGTTTCAACGCGCTATCTGGGTCAAGCTTCAAGCTTGCGCCTCGCAGGGGCGGCTACTGACTACTTGTTCAACGTCCGCGCAACCCGAAACCACTTGTGCCCGCTGTTTAAGACGCGGGCGGCCGACTCCTTGTCGGCCTCGTCCCTTGCAACTCGTTTCTTATTTTGCTAACAGACCCTAAGGAGGTGTCGAAGTGCCGATTTACAACGCGCAGATTTTGGCGATAGACGCGGCGGAAACTCGTCGATACGCGGGCTTGCGGAAGGTGCCGACCTTCGGCGAAAAAAATATCCTTGACGCGTGCCAAGAGGCTTTGCTACTTTCGGAAGTGCGCGGCGTCTGGGAGGTTTACGGCTACGACTGCGCCAAGCACACCGTCGAAAGCCGACCGCCCGTCACCATTGAGGGCAAGTCGATTGTCAAACACCTTGACGGCTGCGAAAAAGTCATTTGCATGGCGGCGACCGTCGGCTTTGCCGTTGAGCGCGAGATAACCAAAAAGTTTGAGCGCGGCGAATACCTTGCGTCGGTGCTGTTGGATGCGGCGGCTACTGCAGCGGTGGAACAGGCGGCTGACGCTATGGAAAAACATTTCGCGGCGACCTTCGCCAAAGACGGCTTCAAAATGCGTTGGCGCTTCAGCCCCGGCTACGGCGATTGGGATTTGACCGCGCAGGAGGAACTTTTTAAAATCGCTGGCGCAGAGCAAATCGGTATGAAGTTGAGCTCGGCAATGATGCTTGAGCCGCGCAAATCCGTCACGGCGATTATCGGGCTGTATAAGGGACAAGGGACAAGCGATAACCGACAAGCGGCTTGCAAGGCGTGCAACCGAATCGATTGCTCGATGAGGAAATAAATTCATGATAAAGTTTTTCAGGGAGATGTTGCGACGTATGAAACGAAACGACCCGTGTTGGTGCGGCAGCGGCAAGAAGTACAAGAAATGTCACGAAGACTTCGACGCCCGAATCGACGAAATAAAATTCATTAAGGCAAAGAATCAGGTGCGCCCGCCCAAGAGGCTGATTAACAACGCGGCGGACATCGAAGGCATAAGGCGGGCGGCGGTTATCAACACGGGCGCGCTCGATTTGATGAGCGAACTCGTCAAGGAGGGCGTCGACACTTTGACACTCAACGACGCCGCGCACGAATTCATTGTAAGTCACGGCGCGAATCCCAGCTGCTTGAATTTTGAAGGCTTCCCGAAGAGCATTTGCATTTCCGTCAACAACGTCGTCTGTCACGGCATTCCTTCGCGAAAGGAAATCCTGAAGGCGGGCGACATTCTCAATATCGACATAACGACCGACCTTGACGGATACTTTGCAGACGCCTCGCGCATGTACACCGTCGGCGAAATTTCGCCCGAAGCAAGGCGGCTAATCGACGTGACGCACGACATCATGGAGGCGGGCATTGCGGCGGCGAAGGCTTGGCATTTCGTCGGCGATATCGGCGCGGCTTGCGGGAAAATGGCGCACGATAACGGCTACTCTGTCGTCACCGATTTGGGCGGGCACGGCGTCGGGAAAAAATTTCACCTAGAGCCGTTCGTAAGTCACGACTGCGCCGCCGATACGGGAATGCTTTTGGTGCCGGGCATCGTCATTACCGTCGAGCCCATGATTAACGCGGGCAAGAAATACGTCACGGTCGACGAGGACGACAAATGGACTGTCCGCACGAAGGACGGTAGCTTATCGGCGCAATGGGAGAAAACCATTTTGATAACCGAGACAGGCGCGGAGGTTTTGGCAAGCTGATTGTGAATTAAGAGGCCGCCCAAGGACGGGCAGACGTCCGCCGATGATTTTGCGTGACGCAAAAACCGGCAACGTGACGTTGCATCCAGATAGCGCGCTGAAACTCGTCGACGGCTTAAGGGTGAACGCCGCGTCCACATTGTTCGTCTTTGGGCACGCGAATAGTCAAGCTAAGTGCAACACAATGAAAAACTCATAGTTTCCTGCTAAGATGTTTATCGTAATGGTGGTGAATACTTGCTACACGCGAAGACGTAAAAAATGCCGCCCGAACAAATTGCCAATCGTCTCAAGCTCGAAAATTATCCGATTCAGATAAGTTACAGGACGATAGCAATCTACGCAGGGATACGCCGGAACAAAAACGTTCATTGAGGTATTTCAGTGTCAACCGCTCTACACGATAACCCCTGACAGAGGGCAAGGTAACGACGGAGTTGGGCGTTGAGTTCTACTTTCCGCCGGTAGCATCACGCGCCTTAGCAAGGAAGACTTACAAAAAGTCGTTGACCAACTAAATCACCGTCCCAGAAAATGTTTGGGTTATAGAACACCCGCAGAAGTATATTTTTCTACTACGTTGCACTTAGCTTGACTATTCGCGCGGTCAAAGACCCGCTTTAAAAGCGGGGGAACAGTTAAGGCGCGGACATCCTTCAGCCGTCAACGAGTTTCAGCGCGCCCCAATATTCGGAGGCTTTGTTTATGAGAAAATTTTCTGTCGCGGCGGATATCGAGCGCGTTAAAAATCTTTACCGCTACGAAGACGAATATCGCGCCAAAGGTTACGATTTGATTGCGGGCGTCGACGAGGCGGGACGCGGCTCACTTGTCGGGGCGGTCGTAGTGGCGGCTACCGTCCTGCCCGCCGATTTGTATCTTGAACGCCTTGACGATTCAAAAAAACTTTCCGCCAAGATTCGCGAAAGACTTTACGAGCAAATCACGGAGGCGGCTGTCAGTTGGAGCGTCGTGGCGGTGCCCGTCGAGGAGGTTGACAATCTGAACGTCTATCAAGCGACGTTGGCGGGCATGAAACGCGCCGTCGAAGGTTTGAACGTTCAGCCGGAATTCGTCCTTACCGACGCCATGCACGTCGACTTCGGCGAAAAAATTCCTTCCTTGCCGATTGTTCACGGCGACGCGTTGAGTGCTTCCATTGCCGCCGCGTCGATTATCGCCAAGGTGACCCGCGACCGCCTCGCCGACCAATGGGCAGTTCAATATCCCGAATACGGCTTCGAGCGCAATCGCGGTTACGGCACCAAGGAACATATCGCCGCCATTTACAAGCACGGAGCCACGCCCATTCACCGCCGCTCGTTCAATCCCGTCAAAGAACTCTTGAGCCAATAAAAAAAACCCCGCGCAGGTTGCGGGGATTTTTTTTGCTTAAAGCAGAATGCCGACGATGCCTTGAAATATTCCGAAGATGAATCGTTGCAACGGAACAAAGACGTAGCTCAGCACGGGCGTCGCGATTATTATCAGCAGGAAGATGAAGCTGTAGCGTTCGAGCCCTTCAAACTGCCGCGCCAATTCGTAAGGCAACAGGTTGCGCAAGATGTGCGAGCCGTCGAGCGGCGGTATCGGCAGCATGTTGAAAATCGCGAAGTTTATGTTGTAAATGATTATCAGATTGAAGACGACGAGCAGCCCCTCCGTGAACGGCACGTTGAGCTTCGCCAGCAAAACCAAGACGATCAGCGCGATAAATGCCGTGATTAAATTCGACGCGGGACCTGCCAGCGATACCAAGATGTCATCTCTGCGCGGGTTGCTGAAGTTCATTGGGTTTATGCGAACGGGCTTAGCCCAGCCGAAGTGCACCAAGAACAGCATCAGCAAGCCGATTGGGTCGACGTGAGCGGCGGGGTTGAGCGTCAAACGTCCTTCGAGCTTCGGCGTATAATCGCCCAGGGCGTAGGCGACGCGAGCATGAGAGAATTCGTGCACGACCATGGCAATAACAATGCCCGGCAAGCCCGCGATTAAATTCATCAGGAAGCCGCCAATATCATCAAACATCAAAACACCTCCGGCTTTTTAAGGAAGACTTGCTTGGCGAGCAACAGGATTGATACGGCTGATTTGGCGTCGAAAATTTTTCCGCTCTCAACCATTTGCAAGGCGGCAGTCAGCGGAATTTTCACGACGTTGATAAATTCGTCAGAATCGGGATGAATTTTGCCCGGCGTCAAGTCGCTTGCGGCGTAAAGGTGAATGTATTCGTTGCTGAAGCCGACCGTCGTGGCAATCGTCGTGAGTTTCCAATATTTGCCCGCCGTGTAGCCCGTTTCCTCCGACAGTTCGCGCTTGGCGCATTCAATCGGGTCTTCGCCGACCTTGTCGAGTTTGCCCGCGGGCACTTCAAGCGTGACTTGACCGACGGGATAACGGAATTGGCGCACAAGGATAATCTGATTGTCGGGCAGGAGCGGGATAATCGCCGCCGCGCCGGGGTGTTTAATCCATTCGCGCGTGGCCGTGTGTCCGTTGGGCAATTTCACTTCGTCCTTGAACACATGCAACAGCACGCCGTCAAATATCGGTTCGCTTGAAATTTTTTTCTCGACCAAAGTTTTATCTTCGTTGTCAATCAACATGCCAATCGCTCCTCAAAAAATTTTTCTGCTGTATGATACAGGAGGCGTGGCGGAATGTAAAGTTGCGAATCGAATTTTCAAGCGACCGCCGCCTCAACACTTGTTCCTTGTTCCTACTTCCTTGTTCCTAAAAAAAATTTTTTAGCAGGAAATTTTCAGACTCAACCCGAATCAACCGCTAACGAACAGAAAATTTTTCGGGAGGTTGAAATTTTGGTTCACATAGTGATTGATTTGGAAATGAATCCCGTCAACAAGACTTTCAAGGACGTGCGCCGCTACACCACCGACGAGGTGATAGAAATCGGCGCGGTCAAGCTTGACGACGATTATAAGCAGGTAGACGAGTTTCAATGCTACGTCCGCCCGCAATACGGCGAGATAACCAAGCACATAACCAAGCTGACGGGCATAACGCAAGAGACCGTTGCCGACAAGCCGCTTTTCCCCGAGGCTTTTCAGAATTTCATGGATTGGATTGGCACGTGGGATATGACGCTCTATTCGTGGAGCAATTCCGATATTAATCAGTTGCGCGACGAGTGCAAGTTCAAAATGCCCAAATACGACGTGAGCCGCCTGGAAAGGCAGTGGCGCGACTTGCAGAAGGCGTTCGACGAGCGAATCGGTTTGCATTCGAGCCTTGCGCTAAAGCACGCTATCGGCGCGATGAATCGCGACTTCGAGGGCACGCAACACACCGCCCTTGCCGACGCCGCCAACACCGCCGCCATCCTTACGCTTTTGCAGGACGACGAAGAATTTTTCCGCGTCATGCAGCCCGTGATTGATTTGTTGCGCCCGAAACAACTTTCGCAATCAATCGGCGACCTTTTCCCCGAACTAAGCAAGCTGAAATTCGATTAACGTTCGGCTGATAAAAAAGCTCTTCGTCACTGGGCGAGGAGTTTTTTTGCGCGGCAAATTCGTTGCGGTCATGAGCGATTAATCGCGCTATCTGGATGCAACGTCACGTTGCCTCTTCGTCATCGGGCGAGGAGTTTTTTTGTTGCGCCGCCAAGTGCCATTCGTGTAAAATGCTCGGCGAAGCTAAAACAGCGACCCAAAATTAAATGCAAAGGAGCACTTGATGTGAGCAATACTTCAAATTCGGAAGCCGAAAAGGGAAGTAAATTTTGGATGCAGAAAATTGTAAACGAAAATTCTTTCAAGGCGCGTTTGGAAGAATTTCTCGACGAAAAATTTTTGAACTTCTTCTGCCCGTTGCAAGCCGAAGCGTATAAAGAATATCAGCTTAAAGAGACGAAAATTATTTCCGAAGTACTCGGCTTGTCTCGTGAAGGTTTCAAAGAACGATTTTCTTTCTGGCCGACGAATCAGCCGCATTGGGACTCAATCGCATTGTCCGCCGACGGAAAAATTTTGTATCTGTTCGAGGCAAAAGCTCATCCAAAAGAAATTTTCAGCAAAATCAGTGCCGTCAACTTAAACAGCATTGAAAAAATTACAAACTCCATGCGCACAGTTTTCGAGGAAATATCTGACGCGGATGAGAAAAATTTTGCCGCATGGCTGAACAAATATTATCAGCTCGGAAATCGATTCACTTTTTTGCATTTCATGAATCGAATGACGTTTCCCAAAATCAAACGCACAGTTTTGGTTTTGTTGAACATTACAGACGATAAAACTTATATAGCCACTTCCAAAGCGGATTGGGTTCGGCATTACGAAGAAATTTTTCAAGAGATGCTCGGTCAAAAAATTCCGCCGCCGAATGTGGAAATGATTTATTTTCCGGGCAACATTTCGCCTCCAAGATAAAATCTGCCCATTAAACAAAAATTCCCCGCCAATCGACGGGGATTTTTTTGAATTTAGAAACACGCAAGCATTTCGTTTCGGCGCGGCGATTTGCTGAAGTCACGGGCGATTGGACGCGCTAACTGTTCCGCCGCTTTTAAAGCGGCTTCTTAGCGCAGGTTTCGTGACGAGACGGAACGCTGTCCGAAACGGACAATCGCTACTGCATAAGCCGCCGCGCAGACCGCCGCCAAGATATAGCTGAGCGTGTAGCCCAAGCCGAAGCCTATCGGCGCGTGCAAAATGTACGTCGAGACCATGTACATGTAGAACGTGCCGGGAATGACCGCCATAAGGTAGGGCATGTTGTTTTTCATCATGTAGACTGCAATCATAGCGAAGGCAAAGACCGCAATCGTTTCGTTCGCCCAAGAGAAGTACCGCCACAGGAGCGCGAAGCCGCTTGCGTCGGTTTTGGCAATGTAAAGCACGCCCGCCACTATCGCGAAGATTATCAGCGCAAGGACGAACACGTTGGATTTTTTCTTGTTGTCAATGTGGATGGCATCGGCAAGCATGAGGCGCAACGAACGCAAAGCCGTATCGCCCGACGTGATAGCCAAGACTATGACGCCGAGCACAGCGACCATGCCGCCGATACTGCCGAGCATGTCATTGGCGATAATGCCGACGACAACCGCCGCCTGCTTGAAAAGATTTTCTTCCGTGGCAATGCCGCTGCCGACCGCGCCCATAGCCGCGCCCGCCCAGCTCATCGCGATAAAACCTTCGGCAATCATCGTGTTGTAGTAAACCAGCCGCCCGTGCGTCTCATTCGTGACAGAGCGGGCAATAATCGTTGCCTGCGTCGAGTGGAAGCCGCTCGTTATGCCGCAAGCGACCGTTATGAAGAATATCGGGATAAAATTTTCGCCGTAGGGGTGAACGTTCGCTATGCCAACTTCCCAAACTTCCTTCAGCGGATAGCCGCCGATAAACAGCCCGAAGAAAATTCCGACCGCGCTAAGCAAAAGTATCGCGCCGAAAATCGGATAGATGCGCCCGATAATTTTATCAATCGGCAAAAGCGTTGCGAGCAGGTAGTAGGCGAGGATGACGGCGTAAACTATGACAATTTCGGTGCTCAACGTGGAGACATCGCCTTTGAGAATCTGCGCGACGAACAAATCGCCGGGCGTGTAGATAAAGACGACGCCGACCAAAAGCATAAGCAGGCAGACGAAAATGTTGTAGACCGTGTAGACGCCGCCGCCCAGGAACCGACGGACGAGCGCGGGCATTTGTTCGCCGTTGTTGCGCACGGAAATCATGCCGCTCATATAATCGTGGAACGCGCCGCCGATAACGCAACCGATTGGAATCGTAAGGAAGGCTATCGGTCCGAACAAAATGCCTTGAATGGGACCGAGCACGGGACCCGTCCCCGCAATGTTCAACAGCTCAATCAGACAATTTTTCCATTTGTTCATGGGCACGTAGTCGACGCCGTCACGAAGTTTAATCGCGGCCGTCTGCGCCGAGGCGTTGGGTTTCATGATTCGTTCGCAAAACGAGCCGTAAATCGCCGCGCCGACGAACAGAATCACCAAGCCGATTATAAACGTAATCAAAGAGAAATTCCTCCTTCACATGTCATTCGTCAAATATTTTTGGTAAAGTAGCAAGCAAGAAGGCTGATAACATGACCGTTAAAGATTTTGCCGACAAATATTTTTTACACGACAGCGGCATTGAGGAAATTGAATACGACGCCGCCAAGAAAAGCCTCGTGCTGAAAATCGACAGTTGCCATTGGTGGGCAATATACGGCAAGCCAAACGAAATGATTATCGGCGTGATTCGCGTGACGTTCACGGACGTTTCGCGCTTTGAATACGACGCGGACGCCGCCAACAGGATTTTTGCCGCCGAGCTCAACAACGAAATTTTTGACAGCGACGTTGAAGACCGTGACACGTTGATTCTTACCATAGGTGACTACTTGCCGCCCGAAGATGTTTTTTATCGGCTGACAATCTGCGCGGCTTGCGTCGAAGTCAAAGAGCTTGCCGAGCTTGAACGATTCATTTTTGACTACTGATTAATCGCGGTTGACGTCCTCAATCGACGTTTCGACTTCCTCCATCTTGTAAGCCTCGATGATGTCGCCCTCCTTGAAGTCGCGATAGTCGACAAGCGAAATGCCGCATTCGTAGCCTTGAGCCACTTCCTTGACGTCGTCCTTGAAGCGGCGCAGCGAATCAATTTCGCCGTCGAAAATCTCAACGTTGTCGCGCAGGAGGCGGACTTTGCTGTTGCTGAAAATTTTGCCTTCCAAAACATACGAGCCCGCAACCGACGCCTTGGAGTACTTGATAATCTTGCGAACTTCGACGCGCCCTTGAATGACTTCCTTGAACTTAGGCGCGAGCAAGCCGCTCATTGCGTTTTCTACGTCGTGAATGGCGTCGTAGATGACGCGGTAGGTGCGAATGTCGACGTTCTCTGCCGCCGCCGCCTTGCGAGCGTTGTTGTCGGGGCGCACGTTGAAGCCGATAATCAAAGCGTTCGACGACGAGGCAAGCATAACGTCATTTTCCGAGACCGCGCCGACGCCCGAATGCACTATGCTGACGCGGACTTCGTCGTTTTTGTTCAAGCCGAGCAGCGAAGACTTCAAAGCCTCAATCGAGCCTTGAACGTCCGCCTTAATGACGATGTTCAAATCTTTAAGCGAGCCTTCCTGAATCTGATTGAACAGGTCGTCGAGCGAAACTTTCTTGGACTTAATCAGCTCATTGCGCTGACGTTCGATGCGGTGTTCGGCGATTGACTTGGCAAGCTTTTCGTCGAGCGCGGCAAGGATATCGCCCGCAGCCGGCACGTCGTTCAAGCCCAACACTTCAACGGGGACGCTGGGTCCCGCCTTCTTCAGGTTGTCGCCGCGTTCGTTCATCATGGCGCGCACCCTGCCGTAGGTCGTGCCCGCGACAATGTAATCGCCGATTCTTAGCGTGCCGTTCTGCACCAAAACCGTAGCGACGGGGCCGCGTCCTTTGTCGAGCTGCGCCTCAATGATGACGCCGCGAGCTTCGCGATTCGGATTGGCCTTGAACTCTTGAACGTCCGCTTCAAAAAGAATTTCTTCAAGCAAATCGTTAATGCCAATGTTTTTCTTCGCCGAGACTTCAACCATAGTCGTGTTGCCGCCGAAATCGCGGCTGACCAATTCGTGCTCCAACAGCTCCTGCTTGACGCGCATGGGATTGGCGTTGGGCTTGTCGATTTTGTTAATGGCAACGATAATCGGGACGTTCGCCGCCTTCGCGTGGTTGATAGCCTCAATCGTCTGCGGCATAACGCCGTCGTCCGCCGCGACAACCAAAATCGCAATGTCGGTAACCTGCGCGCCGCGAGCCCTCATGGCCGTGAAAGCCTCATGCCCCGGCGTGTCGAGGAAGACGATTTTCCTGTCGTTGCAAATGACTTGGTACGCGCCGATGTGCTGGGTAATGCCGCCCGCCTCCGTGGAAGTGACGCGCGTTTTTCTGATAACGTCGAGCAGCGACGTTTTGCCGTGGTCGACGTGACCCATGACCGTGACGACGGGCGGACGGATTTTGAGCGTGGCGGGGTCGTCTTCGATTTCGGGGATAAGTGTCGGGTCGACTTCGGGCGGCAATTCCTCCGCCGTCACGCCGAATTCGGAGGCAACGAGCGCGGCGGTGTCGTAGTCAATGACTTGGTTAATCGTGGCGACGACGCCCATCATCAAAAGCTTCTTGATGACTTCGACGGCGGTGCAACTCATTTTGCTTGCCAAATCTTTGACGGCAATGCTTTCGCCGACTTTGATATGCGTCGGGCGAGCGATTTCAACTTTATGGACGGGCGCGGGCGCGGGACGATTTTTCCTGCGAGCCGAACGCGGAGCGCGTTGCTTGGTGTCACCCGATTGAGCCGCTTGAGTTTTGGCCGCCTCCTTGGCATTGGCGGGGCCGCGCTGGTTGCGGTTGCGGTTGCGATTGTTCCTGTTGCCTGCGTCGTCGCGCTGACGGTTTTTGGATTGACGGTCGCCGCGTTCGCCGCGAGTGTCTTGCTTTTCCTGCTTATCCTGCGCGCGAGTTTCGGGCTTGTCTTGAGTGCGAGCGTCTTGCCGTTCGGGACGAGCCTCCTGCCGTCTGGTATCGTTGCGCCGTTGTTGAGGCTGTTGCTGTTGAGGCTTGCCCTGCGCGGAGGCTTGCGGTTTCGGTTGCGGCTTATCGGCGGGCTTTGCTTCGACTTTAGGCGCGGGCTTGACGGTCTTGGCTTGTTGCGGCGGCTTGTCGACGGTTTTGGCTTGCGGCTTTGCTTCGACCTTAGGCGCAGGCTTAGCGGTCTTGGCCTGTTGCGGCGGTTTGTCGACGGTTTTGGCTTGCGGCTTGGTTTCAACCTTAGGCGCAGGCTTAGCGGTCTTGGCCTGTTGCGGCGGTTTGTCGACGGTTTTGGCTTGCGGCTTGGTTTCAACCTTAGGCGCGGGCTTAGCGGCCTTGCGACGCCCGAATTGCGCCTTGACCAGCTCGTAAGCCGCGTCGTCCACGCTTGAGAAACGATTCTTGGCTTTAATCTTGCGCTTGTTCAGAAAATCGACTATGACTTGCGCCTCCTGATTGAATTCTTCCGCCAACTTATAAACTATATATTTGGTCGGTTTTGACATAGATCCACCCCCGTTGAAAAGTTCAATTTACATTGCGGATTATCTCCTTTGTTAAGCCTTCGATTTTGTCGTAAACATCGGCGGGCACCTTGGCTTTGAGGACTCTGTCGAAATTGCGCCGCTTCCTTAGGGTTGCGAGGCATTCGGGCGACTTGCAAACATAAACGCCGCGACCTGATGCCTTGCCCGTTTCGTCGAATGAAATATCGCCCGCCGCAGTTTTGACGACGCGCAACAGTTCAGACTTGTGAAAGCTTTGACGGCAGACGACGCAACGGCGCATTTCGATTTGCTTGGTAGCGATGCCTTTGGCGGCTTTACCCTTCGACACGACGCCTCACCGCTTGCCTTTCTTCGGACGCGGCTTGAAGACTGCCATAGCCTCCGAGATGTCGACTTCGTGCATTTCGTCGGGCAAGGGGTCGTTCTTCGCCTGCTTTACGCTCTTGATGTCGATTTTCCAACCCGTAAGTCTTGCGGCAAGCCGCGCGTTCTGACCTTCCTTTCCGATAGCCAAGCTTAGCTGATTATCGGGGACGACGACGCGGCAATTTTTATCCTCGTCGTTCAGCGCGACGCTGACGATTTTCGACGGGCTTAGGGCATTGGCAATGAAGACGCCCGCCTTGGGGCTCCATTCGATGATGTCAAGCTTTTCCTCGCCCAATTCGTCAAGCACGGGCTGAATTCTTGTTCCGCGCTGGCCGACGCACGAGCCGACCGCCTCAACGTTGGGGTCTTTGGAATTGACGGCGACTTTGGCACGCGCACCCGCCTCACGCGCCACGCCTCTTATTTCGATTATGCCTTCCTGAATTTCGGGCACTTCAAGCTCGACGAGCCGACGCACGAAATTGGGATGCGTCCGCGAAAGATACACTTGCGGACCTTTGCCGCCCTTGCGCACTTCGATAATGTAGGCACGCACCCAATCGCCGATTTGGTAATGGTCGTTGATCGTCTGCTCGCTGGGCACCAATATCGCTTCGGTCTTGCCGACTTCGACGATTAAATTTTCGTCCTCGATGCGAACGACTTTGCCGCGAACAAGGTCGCTGTCACGGTTTGTGAATTCGTCGTAGATGACGCCGCGTTCGGCCTCGCGCAACTTCTGCACGACGATTTGTTTGGCGGCCTGCGCGGCGATTCGCCCGAAATCCTTGGGCGTGACTTCAATTTCTATAACGTCGTCAATCGCGCAACCGGGACTGATTTTTTCGGCGTCCTCCAGCGAAATTTCGATAACGGGGTCTTCGACGGTCTCGACGACGCTTTTAAGCGAATAGACGTGATAACTGCCGTCCTTGCGGTCCATTGTTATCTCGACGTTGTCGTCTTGGTTGAAATTTTTCTTATACGCTACCTTGAGCGCGGACTCGACGGCCTCGAAGAGGACATCGGGCGAAATTTCCTTTTCGGCGCACAAATCCTTCAGCGCGTCCATCAAATTCAATTCGGGTTTCTTTTTTCTGACTGCCAAGTAAATCTTCCCTCCAAAAGTTTCTAAAAGTCTATGTGAAGCCGCACTTGAGCAACTTTATCGCGCGGCAAGGGCGCAACGTCCTTCAAGTGCAGAAAATTTTCGTCACGACCTTCAAGCTCGCCGACGAAAAATTTTTTCCCGTCCAGCGGGGCGTAAAGCGTCACGTCGACGACCTTGCCCGCCTCGCGAACAAAATCTCTGTCCTTTTTCAAAATGCGGTCAATGCCGGGCGACGACACCTCCAAAATGTACGCGCCGCCGATTATGTCAGCCGCGTCCAGTTTCGCGCTCAACTGCTCGCTGATACTCTGGCAATCGTCCAAATCGATGCCGCCCGCCTTGTCGACGAAAACGCGCAGATACCAATCGCGCTCCTTGACGTATTCCACGTCAACCAGCTCAAAAGCCGTGTCCTGCAAAATTTCCGTCATCAAACTTTCAACCTGTGCTTCAACCTTACTCAATCGCTCACCCCCGAAATTTCCCCTTACAACGTGAAAGAGTGGACGCGCGCCCACTCTTTCAACTAAGCTATGTCCGTTTAAATCGTCCTCCGCCCGCGCGAAGAGAGTTTCAAGCCTGCAATTAACGCCCTCCGAAAAATTTTTGTTTAAACTTCGCGCCACATTGTAACCAAAAATAAAAACGTTTGCAAGCACTTTTTGCCGCCGCCGCAAAGTTTATTCGTCGAAGACAAGATGGCGTCCGAAATTTTCTGCGCGGTCTCGGAGGAAATTCTTCGCCGCCGCGTGAACTACAACTTGATTGACGAAATCGCTCAAGTACTCGTCGAAAATGCCTGCGCGGTCGCACAGCACCATCAAGCGCAAAAAATTTTCTTCGGCGTCAAGGTCGTATTCGATTCGGTGCAAAAGCCTGGACAGCTCGGCGCGGTCGTCGTCGGTGAACAAATCCTTCAGCGCGGCAACCTCGGCGGTACACTTGCAGGCTTTGACCAACCAAATGCGCGTCGTCAAGTCGTCGTTGAAATTGTCGAAGCCGAATGCCTCCCAAGCCTCCGCCGAAAAATTTTTGGACTCGGCGGGCAGAAAGTGAATCTCTTTGTAAATCGCGTCGTCCAAAAGCTTAACGACGTCGGCCTTCGCCCAAAGTCGTTGCTCGTTGTTTGAGAACTTCCCGCGCCGCAAATTTTCCAGCACGCCGACAAAACGCACGTTGCGGAACTGCGTCAAGAGCGCGCCCGAATCTTTCAGCAGGTGGTTGAACGCCATCAGCCGCGCGTAGAAGTTTTCGTCAGTTGTCAGCACTTCCGGCGCGATTATCAGATCGAAAAGTTTCGGCTCGCTCGGCAAGGCAGTTATCAAATCTGCGCGGGCGTCGTCGCAGAGCGATTTAAGCTTGGGCGTCGGCTCCGCCGTCATGAAGGCGATTTGCGAGGCGGGCAAAAGTTTTCGCAAGCCCGTCAGCAAATCCGCCGTCTCGACCAGCAAAACGGTTACAGGCAAAAAATTAGGCGGCACGAACTTCATCAGCCCGCGCCGCTCGTTTTCCGTATTCACTTAATCAACTCCAATTCGTTTCAATCTCCGCCCTTAAAGCCTCGAACAGCGCGATAAACTTTTTCTGCGCGGGTCGCTTTAAAAGCGACGGAAGCAACGTGACGTTGCATCTTGATAGCGCGCCGTGCCGCTCGTGACTTCAAAGGTTATAGCCGCGCTTGAACGCAACGCTTGCGTATTGCTAGCTTTACCGATTACAGCCGTGAATAATTCGTTTCAATCTCCGTCCTCAAAGCCTCGAACAGCACGATAAATTTTTTCTGCGCGGCGTCGATAATCTTAAGCGCGACTTCCTCGTTGTAGGAATGAGCTACGTCGTTTCGCGTCGTCAACATCTCAAGCCAAAGCTCCTCGTCGTCAATCATGCCTGCCGCGAACGCTTGCTTGATTATCATTCGCGGCGAACCGATTTTTCTTTCGCCGAAGCCGTGAAGCTCCAGAATTTCTTTTATCGCTTTCCAAGACTGCTCAAAACAAATTTCAAACAGCGCGACCATGCCCGCCGTCGTTATCGCGTCGAAGGGCGGCGATTTCGTTTCAATCTCGTGCAGGTTGGTCAACGCCCGACAAAAATTTTCAAACTTTTTCATAGAGCAAGACGCCCTCCCGTTCAACAGCCTCGCGCAGTTCCGCCGACAAAAATTCATCCAGAACAACAAAGTCGAACATCAGCAACGTAGGGACAACTTCCTCGACGGCAAGCGCGAACTCAACGTAATTGCCGCCGCTTATCGCCAAGTCAATGTCACTGCGCTCCCGATTGTCGCCGCGCGCCCGTGAGCCGAACAAAATCACCTTGTCCACGTCGTAAGCCTTCGCAAGGGCAATTATGCTGTCCCTTATATTGTCGCGCAGATTCATTTGTAACCCCATTTGAAAATGTACTTCAGCGGCACTTTCAGCCCTTCCAAAATCGAAACGGGCACCTCGTATTTGACTTCGGCTTTTTCGGCGTCGGTGAGCTTTTCAAATTCGTCGGCGTCAAACAAAATGTATTCGTCGCTGAAAAAATATTTTCCGTCGTGCAGAAGATAAACATCAACGCTTTTTGCCCACGGGTCGATAATCCAATACTCGCGGACGCCGTTTGCCTCGTAAGCGTCCTTTTTGACGGTAACGTCCCGCTTTTTGGTAGACCGCGACAAAACCTCGACGACCATGTCGGGCGCGCCATAAATTCCTTTGTTCCAATCGATAATCGACGAATTTTCTTCCAAAACGACAATCAAATCAGGCTTAAAGAGCGGTCCTTCCAGAAGATAAACGTCAACATCGTCCGCGAAAACGTAGCCGGCATTTTGGGCATCCAAATAACTGAAAAGAAATGCATATAGTCTTCCGATAATGCTGCCGTGAGTGGGATTTGCCGCAGGTGCCATGACTTTTTTACCTCCAATGACTTCGTAGGACGGGTAAAGCTCCCGCTCGTTGAAAACCTCGGTCGCCATTCAAATCGCCTCCAATCGCGCGTAAAAATCTTCGACAAAAGCCGCCGCGCAGATTCATTTGTAAGTTCGTTTGAAAATGTACTTCAGCGGAACCGTCAGCCCGTCGACGATTGAAACGGGCACTTCGCTTTTGACTTCGGCGCGTTCGGCTTCCGTCATAAGCTCCAAGTCTTCTTCGTCGAGCAACATGTATTCACCGCTCAAAAAATATTTTCCGTCGCGCAGAAGGTAAACGTCGATGATTTTCGCCCACGGGTCGATAATCCAGTATTCGCGGACGCCATGCGCTTCGTAAGTGTCTTTTTTGACGCCGAGGTCTTTTCTGCGCGTCGAATAGGACAAAATTTCGACGACCATGTCAGGCACGCCGTAAATCCCCTTGCGCCAATCAATAATCGACGAATTTTCTTCAAGGACGACGGACAAATCGGGCTTGTACAAACTGCCGTCGGGAAAGTGAATGTCAATGTCATCCGCGAAAACGTAGCCGCCGTTGGTCTCCTCCAAGTAATTTTCGATAATCGTACCAAGTCTCATGATAACTCTGCCGTGAGTCGGTGCTGCCGAAGGTGCCATAAATTTTTCGCCTCCAATGATTTCGTAGGACGGGTAAAGCTCCCGTTCGTTGATAATCTCGGTCGCCATTTAAATCGCCTCCAATCGCCTATAAAAATCTTCGACAAAAGCTTTCGTGTCAGTCAGTTTATCAAGGTTAATCTTCGCCGTCAACGCAGCCAGCCGCCCGCGATTCGTCGCAAGCTCGACGGCTTTTTCAACGTAAGCGTCTGCGTCGCCTGTGATAAGCTCGCCAACGTCGGCGATGTGCAAAATGTCCGCGCCCGTCCGCCAACTCGCCAAGCCGCCGCGCAGATTCAAAACGGGCACGCTCATGTACAAAGCCAAAGCCGTCATCATGCCGCCGGGGTAGGGGAACGCGTCAAGAATCAAATCGACCTCGGCGTAGTCGGTGAAGAAGTCGTCGGAGCCTCGACGCACTTCAAAACGCTCAAGCCCAAAACTTTCAAGCCGCTCAATCAGCGCGCGTTGACGGCTCGCAAGCGGCGTGGTGTCTCGGAAAATGATTCGGGCGTCGGGCACGGCGTCAAGGATTTTCTTCACGGCGGCAAGGTAAACGTCGCTCAACTTCATGAAGTTGTTCAGACAGCCGAACGTGAAATTTTTGTGCGGAAACGGTCGGCGCGCTTGTCGTTCGCGAATCATGCGGGCATTCGGGCGGAAGGCAAAGGCATTGGCAAGCGGGAAAATTTTTTCGGCAAAAGTCGTGTCGCCCGCCGTCAAGAAGTCGTCGCCGATAAAGTAGTCAATCGCCTCAAGCCCCGTCGAATCAAAGTAGCCGATGCCGCACAGCTGCACCCGCGCAGGTTTGTACGCCGCGATTTGCAACGTCATGCCGCCCTCGGTGTGCCCGCCCAAGTCAATCAGAATGTCGGTGCCCGCGTCGCGAATTTGCTCGGCCGCCTCCTCGAAACTCGTTTCCGATATGTCAAAGTAGCCGTCGACGTTGCGGCGAATTTTCCTCGTGAAGGCGTCCTCCTCGCTCGACAAACTCCAAGCCGTCACGTTGAATCGGTCGCGGTCGTAATCGGTCAACAACGCCTCGTAAAAGCGCGCGGCAGATGAATCGCAAAAGCTCGGCGCAAGGAAGGCAACGGAAATTTTTTCGGCAAGGTGTTCGGCGGCGGGCAAGGGCTCGGCGTCGTGATAAAGGAAAGTGTAAACCGCCAGCTCGTTTGTCAAAGTCGACGCGTCCAGTTGCGGCAGATAGTGCAGCGCGAACAGATAATTTGAGTAGTGCGCCCGCTGACTGCGCAAATATTTATCGGCATAGGCGGCGTTGAAGTAAGCCTGCGCGGCACCGTCGGCGTCCGCCAAGTCGTGGAAACATGCGCCAATCAGCTCGTGCACTCGCCACTGATTTTCGGCGTCGACGTTCGGCAAAAGTGTCTTCAGCCGCTCCAATGCCTCGCGCGGTTTGCCGTCGTCCAAAAGTTTTTTCGCAATGTCCATGTCATCAGCCTCCGCCGCCGATTTTACCATTCCGCCTGCCGAAATACAAAAACCCTCCGACCGTAGCCGAAGGGCTTTTTATTTTTTGCGACGTTCAATATGTGCGCGTGTGAATGAGCATATATTTTCCGCGTTGCCAGTAACGATAACTAATATTCTTGTTGCATTCCTTACAGACTTTGTTGTATATGGCGGTTTTCATAACATCATTATCGGAATATTTTGCGTCGAACGGCACCATGACGGAAGCCCAACCGTTTCGTTCCTTGAACTTTTGAGCGATAAAATTCAAGCCCGCTTCAACATTGTTTGCCCGCGCAAGATGGCTGTCAAGAAAGCAATAGGAATAGCAGTTGTCGACGCTCGGTTGAAGATTTGCCGGAGCCAACGACCAATCCCACGAGTGAGTATCTTTCATAATCTCCACGGGCGCGTTAAAATAAACATAACCGTTGTAGGTTACGTCGCCGTTTTTAATCGAATTGTCGTCCCCCGTCGCGTCGACGAAATATTTTTTGCCGTTGATTTCAATCCAGTTCCAAGCGTGACCGCCGCCACCCGCCGTGCCGCTCATTCTGCCTACGTTCCAGCCCATCATGCGCCCGAGCATGTAGAACGCGTCCGCGTAGCCTTGACAATTTGCTTTGTGGTCAATAAGAACTCCATACGCCGTGACGAAATGCGGCTGATTGCTCATATCGCCCGTCAGGTAAGTCGAACGGTTCATTATCGTTTCGTAAATGGAAACTTCTTGATTAATTATGCCGTTACGTTTCTTCGCCTCGTTGACGATTTTGACAGCTTCGTCGTAAAGTCGTTTCTCTTCGGCGTTGAGCCAAGTCGTGTCGTTTTTTAGGTAGGCGTTGGCGACCTTCGTGCCGGGATAGTCCATAAGCGTATAAATCATTTGAGTATTTTTCCCGTCGTTGGCGACGGTTTGCCAATGGACAATGGACGACGGGCACAGCGTGATAAAATCTTGACCGGTGACAGTTAAGCCGTTCGTGAGAATAACAGGAATGATAGTTTCTCCGGCTTTCTTTTGGCCTTCGACGTACTGACCGAGTTCGGTTTTGTCGCTTATGCGCTTGACTTTGCTCCAGTCGATTGGCGGAGCGGCGGAGGCGATTTGCGAACTTATCACGAGCAAACCGACAATCATGACGACGAAAATTTTCCTAATCATGGCGACCACTTCCTTTCTTGCGGTAGGAGTTTACTATAAAAAAAAACCTCAAGCAATATGCCTGAGAGTTTTTTCAGATTTTCGCTATCAAGTCGCGGTTGGCAACGTCGCTGACCAGTTCAAAGCTCAACTGCCTAAGCTTGGTGTTCGCCGCCGACAACTTCACGCGGACGCCGTCGCCGATGTGAAAGCTTTTGCCCGTCGCGTTGCCGATAAGCGCAAATTCCCGCTCGACGAACGCGTAATAGTCGTCTTTCAGCTCCGCCGCCCGAACAAGCCCGTCGACGCCGTTATCCAGCTCGACGAAGAAGCCAAAGTTCGTCACGCTCTCAATCACGCCGTCGAAGTGCTGACCGACAAACTGTTGCATGTACTCGACCGCCTTCAAGTCCAAAGCCTCGCGCTCAATGTCAATCGCCCGCCGCTCGCGCTCCGACGTCTGCTTCGATATTTCCTCCAGATTTTTTATGACGCCGCCGCGCAGTGCCCGATGAACGATTAAGTCGGGGTAGCGTCTTATCGGCGACGTGAAGTGCGTGTAGAACTTCGCCGCCAACCCGAAGTGCCCCAAGTTTTCCGGCGAATAGCGCGCCTGTTGCATTGTCCGCAGCGCGTAGGTCGTGATGACGCGTTCGGCGGGCAAGCCCTTGACTTTCGACAAAATCTTTTGGAAGTCTCTCGGCTCGGAGGCCTTCGATATGTGCAGGCTGAAGTGCGCAAGCAGTTGATTCAGCGTCAAGACTTTGTCGGGATTGGGCAGCTCGTGGACGCGGTACAGGCTCGGAATTTTTTTCTTGAGCGTGTGCTCGGCGACGGTCTCGTTGGCAAGCAACATGCATTCTTCGATTATCGATTCGGCGACGGTCTGAATGCGTTTCGTTATCGCAAGCGGCTTGCCCGCCTCGTTCAGGACGATTTTCATTTCGGGCAAGTCAAAGTCAATCGCGCCGCGCTCCGCCCGAATTTTTTTCCGCAAGCCGTGAATTTTTTTCAGCGCGTTTAAGTTGTCGGCGCAGGCAGAAAGTTCGCGGTCTCCGTCCAGAAAACGGTTGACTTGCGTATAACTCAGCCTCTTGAAGACGTGAATCACCGTCGGGAATATTTTATAGTCGACGACGTTGCCCTCCGCGTTCAAGTTCATTTCGCACGCCACAGCCAAGCGGTCGACACCCGCGTTGAGGCTGCAAATGCCGTTGGACAGCTCGCGGGGCAACATGGGGACGACTCGGTCGACGGGATAAATGCTGGTGCCGCGCTCGAAGGCCTCGCGGTCAAGGGCGGTGTGCGGGCGGACGTAGTGGCTCACGTCGGCGATATAAACTCCCAAAAAAAATCCGCCGTCGCGTTCTTCGGCGAAAACCCCGTCGTCAAGGTCTTTGGCGTCTTCGCCGTCGATAGTGACGATTTTCAAGTTGCGGCGGTCGATTCGGCTGGCAACCTCCTGCGCGGCGGGCTCAAGTTCGATTCTCGATGCCTCGGCCTGCACTTCGGGCGGAAAATCCTCCTCGACGCTGTGACTGCGCAAAATCCCGCGAATCTCGACGCCGGGCGCATTCTCCTTGCCCAAAACCTCGACGACGTGCCCGCGCAGGGGACTCCATGACGTGACTTTGACGACGACCTTAGTTTTGGCGGCGAAGTGTTCGCGGTAGTGCGGCAAGACGATTTCTTGAGTGATGCGCTTGTCGTCGGGCTCGACGGCGATTTTTTTGCCCAAGCGTACCAGCGTGCCCACGACGATTTGATTGACGCGCTCCGTGACTTCGACAACGTGACCTTCTCGCCGCCCGCGCCATTGGTCGACGACTTTGACTTTGACTTTATCGCCGTTGAAAGCTCCGCGCAGATTGTCGGGCGCAATGAAGATATCCGTGCCGTCGTCATCGGGCGTGACGAAGCCGAAGCCCTTCAAGTTGACGCTTAGCTTGCCGACGATAAACTTATCCCTCATGACAAAGCCACGACCGCGAATTTAGCCGTCGCCTCCGCCGTGATTGTGCCGTCCGCCGTCTCGACAGTCGCGCGCGTCGTGATGATGTTGCGCCGTTGACTTTCCGCCCATGCCGAAATTTTCAGCTCCTGTTCGACGGGCGTCGGGAATTTGTAACGGACTTCAAGCCGTCCTGTCATTGCCCGCTCGTTATACTTCGCGGCGATAAATTTGCACATGGTCTCGTCCAGCATGGTTGAGATAATGCCTCCGTGCGCCGCGCCCTCGTAGCCTTGAAACTCTTTGGGCAAAGTCTTTCGCGTCGTGACCTTTTCGCCGTCGAAGTCGAACGTCAAATGCAAGCCGATAGGATTTTTCGCCCCGCAAGCAAAGCAGTAATCGTCACTCATTCAATCATCTCCTTAAAGTTCAAAGTACCAGCCGAAAATATTTTTGATTTTGACTTTGAAGCCGTCCAAAACATCCACGGGCACTTCCGATTCTACTTGCGCGCGTTCGTCTTCGGGCAGCCTCGCCAATTCGTCGTCGCTCCAATTTTGATACAGCCCGCCGAATTCGTATTTGCCGCCGCGCAAGAAGGTAAACTTCAACGGTTTCGCGCCACGGGTCAATCATCCAATATTCTTTGACGCCGTTGCGCTCGTAGGTGTCTTTCTTGATGCCGATGTCGCGTTTCATTGTCGAGCGGGAAAAAACTTCGGCAACCATGTCGGGCACGCCGTCAATCGTCTTTTTTATGTTGTCGAAGACGGTTTTGGGGGTCGACGCGCTGTAATAGACAAAATCCGGACGAAAAATATTTTCAGGCGAAAAATCCAGTTCCAAATTACAAAATTGACAGCCGAGCTTATTTGTCCGCGCGTGCCAGCCAATGAGTATGGCTAAATTCGATTTAATTATTCCTTCGCCAATGGTATCGCTAAGCTGAATAAATTTTTTCCCGCCGATAATCTCGTATCTGTCGGGGTCGCGGAAAATTTCGGTTGCCATTTGAATCGCCTCCTCAAGAATATTTTTCGGCAAGCCACCCCGCCAACATATCGCCGACTTCGCGCAGATAAGTGACATGTTCGCGAAAAGTTTTACCGTCCATTGCCTCGAAGGTTTGCGCGGTTTTTTCGTAGCTGTCCAAAATCGCGCGCGGAGCCGACTTGCCCGCGTCAATCAAATCCTGAACCTCGTAATGGGCGGCGGGGTCTTCAATCATGACGATTTTCACTTCAAGAGCGTTGGCGTCTCGGTCGGTTATCGCCAAATGTTTTCCGCCCGAACGAAGATTTTCGGCTACCTGCGCGAATGCATTGGCGGCGCGTTTCTTTTCGACGGCGGGGCTGCCCGCAACGTAACCGTCCAAGGAAATCGTCTTGCGCTTGACGACGGGCGTTTCAATCAGGAAAAATTTTTGTCCGAACATTTCAGTCAACCTCTCAAGAAATGCAAGACCGTCTCGAAGACGAAATCCCTTTCCTCGGCAAGCGGCAACAAATGACCGCTGTTGGGCACCGTGACGATTTGTTTTGCCTTTGCGCCGACGTTGTCCATTATGAAGCGTGCAGAGCGCGGCTGAGCCGTATGATCCTCCTCGCCGTGCATGATGAGTATCGGCGTGTTGATTTGCGGCAAAAGGTTTTTCACGTCGTCAATCAAGTCAAGCAGCTCGTGCACGCTGACCAGCGGCGTCTTCTTGTAAACTTCATTGGCGGCTTGCGGCACGTTGTCCAATTTTCGGCGCGGCTGAACGATGCAGGCATTCCCGCAAAATTCTCGCGGCGGCAGGTTTTTAAGCCCCAAGCCCTCGTCAATGAAAATCGGCGCGGCAAGCGTCACAATCTTTGCAACTTCGCGCTCCGTCGAAAGTTTTAGCGTCAAGAGCCCGCCCATTGAGTGTCCGACTGCGAAAATGGTATCGCAAGCCCCGCGCAGAATCGCAAAGCCGTCGAGCACCGAATTAAACCAATCATCTTTGTTGGTGCGCATAAGATTGTTTTCGTCGACGCCGTGCCCCGCTAAGCGCGGACAAAGCACCGTGAAGCCTGCGCGGTTAAGGCATTCGCCGAGCAAAAGCAGTTCGACGGGCAAGCCCGTGAAGCCGTGAATCAACAAGACGCCGTTCTTGCCGCCGCCGATGAAAAAAGGTTCTCCGCCGTTAATCAAGGTATATTCCTCCAAAATATTTTTTACGAGACTAGCAATGCGTCAGCGTTGCGTTTCGGCGCGGCGACTAACTCAAAATCATTCACGAGTAGCGGCGCGTCCGCTGTTCCGCCGCTTTTAAAGCGGCCGAAAGGGCAATCATAACTTTCAGCACAGAAAAAAAATATCCTGTTTATGCCGCAAAAAAATCGACGCGGAACGGTTAAGCTCTGCGTCGGTTTAAATTTTTGTCTGTAACTATTTGGTCAAGCTGTCCATGCGTTCAAGCGGCGTGCTCAAATCCATGTGCCCCGAAAGAGTTTCAATTTCCTTTCCGTCGACCAAAAACTTCACGCGCTTGACTTCGGGGAAATTGGTCAGCGTGTCGACGACCGAGCCTATCAAAAGTTCTTCGCCCGTCGAGCCGCCGACAAAAGTTTTCGTCAAGCTGCCGTCGAAATCAACCGTCGCGAGTTCGCCGTCAACCTTGACGCTCCTAATCGCCGCGTTCTTCGGGAAAATTTTCGTCAAGTTCGTTTCCTTCGGCTCCTCAAGCAGACTTTCAACGGCGGCGGTGTACTTATCGGTTTTGTCGCTTACGAGGACTTCGCGCTCCACTTCGACGAGCTTCATGCCCGAATCGTCGGGATAGTAGACTTTGACGTTCATCGATTGGACATCCTTTCCGTGTTTCGCGGTCGCGGGTGCCTTGGGCTCAACGTTTTTGTCAGGCGCGGGTTCGACGGGTTTTACTTCGGGCAAGTCGGGTTTCACGTCGGTTTGAGCCTGCGCGGGCGTCTTGGACGGTTTTTCGGGCGGATTGTCGACGGGCGGCTTATCGCAACCCGCCGTAATCAGCATCAGCGCGAGCAGTGCCGGCATTAAAATTTTCTTCACGATTCATATCCTCCTTGATTGAAGTAGCGGTTGACGGCGTTTGTAATTGCTTGCGCAAGTTTCTGCTGATAATCGCTTGAAGCCAAAAGTTTTTCTTCGCGCGGGTTGGTGATAAAGCCCAGCTCAATCAGCGAGGCGGGGCATTGCGAATGCGTCATAACGTAGAATCGAGCCGCTTTGACGCCGCGATTGTTCAGCCCGCCGAGCCTAAAAAGTTCTTCGTTGAGCAGGCGGGCGAGCCGCGAGCCTTTGACGGCATTTGGCGCGTGATAAGTTTCGACACCGTTGGCGTTGCTGTTTGAAAAGGCGTTGCAGTGGACGCTGATAAACAATTCGGCATTGGGTGGCGCCTTGTCGACGCGCGCTTGAAGTTCGGCGGCATCGGGCACGCCGGGCGCGGCAACGTCAATATCGGTCGTGCGTGTCATTACGACTTGATAGCCCGCGTCGGTCAAAAGCCTCTCCGCCTTGAGCGAGACTGCCAACGAAACAGATTTTTCGCTGACACCCGTGGGACCTATCGCGCCCCAATCGGAGCCGCCGTGACCGGGGTCAAGCACGACGATTCTGCCGTTCCCGTCGTAAGACGAGTAAGTGTCCTCTTTGGGCGCGGAATATTTTTTCACGTCGAGGACGATACGAGCGTCCTTTTTGTCGGAGCGGTTGGCGGGCTCAAGCAAGACTGTCACATTATCTGCGACAGCCTCTTTGAAGTAAACTTGGATGCCGGTGTGACGTTTCTGCGTCTTGTTGACGAGGATTTTCTCTACGCAGTTGCGCGCGTCCGATTGAATTTGCGTGCCCGAAACGCGGCTTACTCTGCCGGGCAAAGCGTTATCGAGTTCGACGCGCAGGAGCCCTTCGCGCAATTCGGTCGACACGTTGCTTGAGTCGAGCTTGCCGCCGCTGTAGGAAATTTCAATGCGCACGGTTTCGTTATTCAAGTCGAAGGCGGTTATGCCCGTGAGTTCGGCGGGCTTGGCGGAGGCCGTCCCAGCGAGTGCCAGCACCAGCATAAGACTGAAGCACGTCAAAATTTTTCTCAGCAAATTAATTCCTCATTCCTGATTCCTTGTTCCTAATTGACTTCGCGCCTCGTCGAGTGCCGCTTGAGTTTTTTCTTCGGCGCGGGCAAGCGTCAGCGTAAAGTATTCGCCTTCGGCGGCGTCTTCGGGCAGGAAGTCGGCGGGCAACACGAATTGCCTGAACTCGTCCTCCTCGTCTTCGACGTAGAAAACTGCCGTCGCCGAGCCGTCCTCCAGCTCTTCGATTCGGTCAAGGTACGCGGTTATTTCTTTTTGTCTTTTTTCTTCTGCGCTATCCATTTGTCGAGCCAATCCTCCTTTCGTTCGGGCGTGACGGAAAAGGTTTTGCCGTCGCTTACGACAGTGATTGTGCCGTTCCAGCGCGTGCAGTAGATGTGATTTTTGTCGATGCCTTCCGCCAAATAATTTTGAAGCGGATCAAGGTGCGGGTGTCCGTAGGTGTTGCGGCGTTCTTCTTCGGGGCCGCAGGAAATTAAGACGCAGCTCGGCGCAACGGTCTTGACGAAATTTTCCGTCGACGCGGTGTAGCTGCCGTGGTGTCCCGCCTTGAGGATGTCGCATTTCAAATCCTTGGCGTCGTTGTCAGCCCAAATTTCGGATTCGACTTTGCGTTCGGCGTCGCCCGTGAACATCATGGAAAATTTTTTGTAAGTGAGCTTGCCGACGACCGATTCGTTATTGGGGTCAGATTTTTCCTTGCCGCCGTTGACGGCGTTGACGACTTCGGGCAAGGGGTAAAGCACTTTGAACTTGACGGAGTTCCCGAAGTCAAGCGTGTCGCCGGCCTTGAGCGCGGTGCACTTAATGCCCTTATCGGCGGCGGCCTTGATGTAGCTTTTGTAGAGCGGCGCGGCGGCGGCTACGCCGTTATCGTAGACTTCGCCGACAGAAATTTTTTCCAGATAGGGATTTGCCTTGAGTTCCTTGTTGCTCGGGTTGATTAAGACTTTCGCGTTGCCTATGTGGTCTGCGTGCGGGTGCGTCAAGATGAGCTTGTCGATTTTGGTGACGGAAAGTTTTTCCAGCTCGCCGACCAAAAGTTCGCGCTCGTCAGTGTCCGACGTGTCGATTAGGACGTTTTGCTTGCCGGTCTGAATCAAAATCGCATCGCCCTGCCCGACGTTCAGCATGGAAATTTTCAAGTCGCCTTTGACGACCTGCGCGGGCGCGGCTTCCGCTTGAGTTTCCTGCTTGGGTTGAGTGTCCGTCTTGGCTTGCGAATCGTTTTTGGGTTCGTCCTTTGCTTGACTGCCGCAGCCGCCCAGAATGAACGTCGCAAGCATGAGCACCGTTAAGAAAATTTTTTTCATTGAATCATCCTTTCTGCTCGTTTTTGTAGACGATGTAAAGCCGAATGAGTTTGGTAACCGTCCAGAAAGCGAACGACGCCATGTAGATTTTGTCCAGCAGTGACAGGTTATCGTAGTCGAAGTGCACGAACAGGAATATCGCCGCCAAAATGATTAGCCCGTCCATTTTGTCGAACGCTTTCCGCAAAATCTCAATCAATGTTGCCGCCTCCTTTTTGCGAGGGATTATATCATGTTCCTTTCATGTTTGACAAAGACTTTAATAAAAAATTTTGCAGGGCAGGGGCTGTCGGTAAGTTGGCGGCTCTGATTCGTTTCAATGACTTTTTTGTTTAGGATCTACTTTTTCTTTGTTCACCCAAAGAAAAAGTAGCAAAAAGAAAAGGTGCCTCGCAGGGGCGTAAATGTCCGCAACCCGCGCTGTCCGATAATTTAAGGTTGGTTGCCGCCGACGGTATTTGCATCACGCAAAAGCGTCGGCGGACGGCCGCCCGTCCTTGGGCGGCCTTTTTTCAGCAAATCTTCCCTACTTTACCAACAAACTAGCCTCAAAAAAATTTCCCCGCTGATGTCGGCGAGGAATGGTCTACGTGTTGTAAATTTTATAAATCTCGTCGGTATAAGAGCCGTCGGCATTGTGCACTACAAGCGGCGGCAGAATTTGCAAGTTACCGGCATTCGCGCCCACGACCGCCTCCAACATTATCAAGTTAGCGTCGCGATTTGCTTTAGGCTGAATCGGGCGCAAGCGTTTCATTTCCATTTGCCTCCTGTGAAGTGCGTCTACTATTTCGCAGAGCCGCGAAGCCAAGTGAATCATGCAGAAGACGCCACGAAATTTCAAGGCGAAACGCGCCGCCGTCACTACGTCCTCAAGTGTCGCCGTGAACTCGTGCCGCGCCCGCGCTATGCCCGAAAGTTTATTCGCCGCGCCGTTTTTTATCGGCGTGTAGGGCGGATTCGCTATCGCCAAGTCAAAGCTCTCCGCCTTGAACAGCTCGCGATGTTTGCGATAATCGCCTTCCACTACCGAAATTTTTTCAGATAAGCCGTTCAGTTCGACGTTGCGCCGCGCTATGTCTGCCATTTGCGCATTCAGCTCGACCGCGCAGATTTCCTTGACTTCGTCGGCTATCAAAAGCGGTATGACGCCCGTGCCCGTGCCCAAGTCCAGGACGCGGGCATTTCGCTTGAAGCGCGGGAAGTGCGCGATTAATACCGAATCCATCGAAAAGCAGAATTCGTTTTCGCTCTGAATGATGACGCGTCCCGACCGCATTAAGTCATCAAGCCGTTCGCCCTCGCGCAAGGAAATTTCGTCGCCCATTACTTTTTGGGCTCTCGCGAAGATTGACGACGCGTTTTATCGCCGCGCGGTCTGGTAGGGCGTTCGGGGTGCGGCGTGCGTTCGGGATTTTCGTTGCGGTTGTAGCGGCGATTGAAAGCCTCCGTCCTGCGCGGGCGTTCGGGACGTTCGGGCTTAGGCGCGGGCTCTTCAACCTGCGCGGCGTCCTCGGTCGATTCAAAATCCTCGGCATTGACGGGCAAAATATCTTCCCAACCAGCGACGACGGTTTTGTTGGTGTCAAGCAGAATCGTGGCGTTTCTGCGCGAAAAACTCACGGCAACGACTTTGCCCTCGCCGTCGGCCATCACTACGCGGCTGCCGACCCTCGGCTTGAACGTGACGCTTTGACGCGGCGCATTCTCGCAATACAAATCGTTTTCGTACTTGAGGCAACACATGAGCCGCCCGCAGACGCCGCTGATTTTCGTCGGGTTGAGCGACAAATTTTGGTCTTTGGCCATGCGAATCGACACGGGAATGAACTCGCCCAAGAACGACGCGCAACAAAGCGGTCTGCCGCAACCGCCCATGCCGCCCAAAAGTTTTGCCTCGTCACGAACGCCCACTTGCCGCAGCTCGATACGCGTGCGGAATATCGACGCCAAATCGCGGACAAGCTCGCGGAAGTCGACGCGCCCGTCCGCCGTGAAGAAGAAAATTATTTTGTTCACGTCGAATGTGAATTCCACGTTGATTAATTTCATCGGCAGGTTGTGTTCGGATATCTTCTGCAGGCAAATGTCGAACGCTCGCCTTTCGCCCGCGCGATTTTCTTCCAGCTTCAGCAAGTCGGCTTCGGTCGCCTTCCTGAAGATTTTTTTCAGCGGCAAACCAGGCTCCGATTCGGGATTTTCTTCGGCGGAAAGTTCGCGCGGCGCGACGACGACTTTGCCGCACTCCAGCCCGCGTGCCGTCTCGACGATTACCGAATCGCCTTTGACCAGTTCCTCCTCGCCCGGCTCGAAGAAATAGATTTTCCCTGCCTTTTTTATTCTGACTCCTATTATTTGCACGAATCATCCTCCAAACGTGACGTTTGATCCAGCGGACGCGCCTCAACGTTTCACAGTTGAAAGTAACCGCCCGCGTTCATACGCTTGCCCACAGGGCGCGCTAGCTCACGATTTTTCTAAGCTTGAACAGATACGCCTCGGCAATCAGGCGCAAGTTCGCGTTGGACTTCAAACGCCGTCGGAACTCGACGCCCGCCTCTATCATCAAAAAGATTTTTCGTTCGGGAAGTTTTATCGCCTGCAAGCGCGGCGCAAGGTCGGGATTATGCGGCTCCAGCACCTCGGCAAAGCAAACGTCTCGCAAAAGCTTTTGGATATGCGTCAGGAAGTCGGCGAATTTTTCTCGCGACCACTCGGCGATTTGTGCGCCCTTGGCAAAGATGTCTTCGTTTTTCAGCTCTGCGCGGGCAAGCCGTTCCAACGTCGAAAGTGCCTCCTCGCGAAGCTGCGCGCCGCCCGAATCTTTCAGCTTGAGTGCCCGCCCGAAACTGCCGCCCGCGATTACCGCCAACCTTTCCGCCTCCGAAGCCTCCACGTCTCGACTTATCAGCGCGTCCCGAATTTCCGCCGTCGACAGCTTGTCGAAGTTCACGGTTGAGCAACGCGACCGAATCGTCATGAGCAGGCTTGAGCGGTTCGCCGTCAGCAATATGAAAATCGTTTGGCTCGGCGGTTCTTCAATCGTTTTCAGCAGGCAATTCGCCGCCGCATTGTTCATCAGCTCCGCGCCGTCGATTATCACCACTCGCCGCGCAGAATTTATCGGGCGCAAGGACGCCTCGCTTTGCATTTCGCGAATCTGTCCGATTTTGATGTTGCGCGTCGTCTTGGTCTCTTCCGCCTCCACGACGTAAAAATCGGGGTGACTGTGCGCCGCCGTCAGTTGACAGCTCTCGCACTCGCCGCAAGGTGCTCCGTCAACGGGATTTTCGCACAACAAGGCCGCCGCGCAGATTTCCGCCGCCAATCGTTTGCCCGTGCCTTCCTCGCCCGAAAACAGCACCGCGTGTGGAAATTTGTCTTCGGCGATACTTTTGCGCAAATGATTCGCCGTGGCCGCGTGCCCGATTAAATTTTCCCAACTAAGCTTGTAAGTGTCCATCACATGAAAATATCGACGAGCATACCGCGAATGGCATCGTGCGCCGCGATAACGTCAAGCTGTTCCGATTGTCCCAGCCGAATTTTTTCAGCCATTTCCTCCAGCCGATTATCGATTTTGCGGACGGTCGTGTAGACGCGTTGGCGCCCCATTCTGTCCCAACCGGCAGACGTGTGCACTTCGTACATGTTGCTTATCGCCGCGCTCACGAAATTTTTTATCAGCGTGCGATACTCTTTGAGCTCGTCGTAAGTCGGCGTTTTGGTAAGGCGTGCCGCTTGGTCGTCGATTTTCTTCAGCATCGCCTCCATTTCCTCGTGCGAAACGCCTTCGTCTTGTTGCTCAAGAAGTTCCGCCTCGAAGCTCAATTCTTTATCGCGCGGGTGTTCGCTCGTGCCGCGCAGAAGTTCAAACGGCGACGCGGGGACTCCCGTGTTTGAAATTTTTACTGCCATTTCAATTCACCTCGCGTGCAGTTTATACATTTTGGTCGCCAAATGCAAGAAGAGACTGCCGATTGATAATCAGCAATCTCTTCTGAAAAAGGGCTCCGAAATGCCGGTTCCTCCGAATGTCTAAACCTGCTTACTCGCAGGTGGGTTCCCTAAGCTCGGTTTCTGTTACTCGCCGCGCGGACAATTCTCCATCTTCCGAAATCAATTCGGGTTCCCTAAAATTAATGTAGGTTAGACATTAATTGAGTCCTCGTACCTCCCAGATGGTTCCTTCTTCGCGCCGATAATAGCACGAAAATTTTTTTATTACAAGACTTGACAAGCCTCGCCGCCGAAATTTTTTGCAAGCCGTCAGCGGTAGGACTTTTGGTAAATTTTCAGCATGTCGTCGTCGCTAAGGGCAACAGGGTCGAACTGCAAGAGGAAGCCCATCGCGTCGCGAGTATTCTGCACCATTTTGGGGAATTCGTCGGGCTTAATGCCGTAGTCGCTCATTTTGAGATTGTCGACGCCGCAAGCCGCTTGCATTTCCTTCAGCGCGTCGATAAAGTCTTCGGGCTTGTCGGCATTGACTTTGCCCATGGCGCGCGCCATAGCGATAAATTTTTCGTCGCAAGCGTGTTTCTCGACGAAGTGTCCGAAATATGCCAGCGAAATCATAATCAAGCCCGCGCCGTGCGGCAATTCGGGATGATAAGCACTCAAGGCGTGTTCAAGGGAATGTTCCGCCGTGCAAACGCAAACGTCCATCGAAAAGCCGCCCAAGGTGTTCGCGAAGGCAACTTGCGTGCGCGCCTCAAGATTCTTTCCGTCGTTGACGGCAACGGGCAAATACTTCGCGAGCTTTTCAATCGCCGTCAGCTCAATCATCGACGAAGCCTCATTGCACGCGTTGGAAATGTAACCCTCGGCGTTGTGGAAGAAAGCGTCGAAGCCTTGATAAGCCGTGAAGTGTTTCGGGACGGTCAGCATGTAAATCGGGTCGACAATCGCCAAGTCGGGATAGCTGCCGAAAAACGCGGTCTTCTCGTTGGTTTCAAGGTTTGTGATGACTGCGCCCGCGTCGACTTCGGAACCCGTGCCCGCGCTGGTCGTTATCGCAATGTAAGGCAAAGCTTTTTCCGTCAAGGGCTTTTTGCCGCCCGTGCCGAACATGATGTAATCCCAGACGCGCCCGCCGTCCTTTTGCGGAATGACCGAGGCGATAGCCTTCGCCGCGTCGAGCACCGAGCCGCCGCCTAAGCCCACGACGAAATCGCAACCGTTAGCGCGCCCGAAGTCCACGCCCTCCTGAACGACAGGCTCCGTAGGATTCGCGCCAATCTTGTTGAAGACGACGAAATCCGCGCCCCAAGCCGTCAGTTCTTCCTGCAACTTGTCGAGACTGCCGTTGGTTTTCGTCGAGCGTCCGTTTGAAATGACAATCAATGCCTTTTTGCCGAAAGGTGCCTCTTTGTGCAGTTCGCCGAGCTTGCCCGCGCCGAATAAAATCTTTGTCGGAATGTGCCAAGTAAATGCCATAAAAAATGCCTCCCAAAAATTTTGTCGAGGCAATTATATCACTTCAAGTCAACTTTAATGCAAGATGTTTTTTACTCCGGCAAAACTTCAAGCCAGTAGCCGTCGGGGTCTTCGATAAAGTAAATTCCCATTTCGCGGTTTTCGTAGCAGATACAGCCCATCTTTTCGTGGCGAGCGTGCGCCGCAGCGAAATTTTTCGTCGTGAACGCCAAATGTACTTCATTATCGCCCAATTCGTAGGGTTTTGTCCTGTTTTTGAGCCACGTAAGCTCCAATTTGTGGTGACTGCCGAACGAATCGCCTAAATAAACGATTTTGAAGGCGTCGCCGCCGTCTATCCCGCCTACCTCGTGCAAATCGAGCGCGTCAGCGTAAAATTTCAGGCTCCGCTCCAAATCCAAGACGTTCAAGTTGTTGTGAGCGAATCGAAACATGTTATCGCCTCCAAAAAATTAGTTTGACCGTTTAACGTTGTCGCCGTAAATCGTTTTGAAGTCGTCGCGCATGGAAATTGTAATCCAGCCGTTCTTTTCCGCCAGCGAAATGCACTTGTTCGCCTTGTCGATGTTGCCGAGTTCGCGCTCCGTGTCGTCGCAGATGACGAAAAACGCCAAGCTCTTGTATTTGTTGCCCGCAAGCGCGTAATTCAGCATGGAAGTATCGCCGCCGCTGTTTCCGAACGCCAAAACCGGCTGCTTGCCAATTTCGTGCTCAATCGCAATGACTTTGTTCATTTTCAAGTTCTTTTGCGTGAGCCCGCCGCGAATCAGATAATCGTCTTGGCGATAGTTGTAATCGTCGGCGGACTTGTCGCCCTGATTCGACGCAATTATCGCGGGATTGGTGCCGATAACGTTGTCGTAGGGGATTTTCAGCAGTTCCGAGGCCATGACGCGCGTTGCGGGACGGTCGGAGCCCGTGACGATATAAACCGTGAAATTATTCGCCTGCAAGTACTTGATGACTTCAACCATCGGCAGATAGAACGCTTCGCCCCATTTTAAGTTCGTGAGGCCTTCGACGGGCTTTTTCATGAAGTTTTTGACGTAAACCTCGTAATCCTTGGGCGTCATGCCCGCGAAGACCGATTGTTGCGATTTTGCCTCGCCTAAATCGATACCCTTGGGGAATTTGCCCGTCATGAAGTGCCCGGCGCGAATTTCGGCGTCAACCATTTCCGCATAGGCTCTGTCTTCGGGCGAAGGCGTGTAATCGGGGTCGTTCAGCGCGCGTTCAAGGTACAACATCCACTCAAAGTAGCACGGCATCGACTCTCCGATAAAAGTTCCGTCCATATCGAAGACCGCCAATCTGTCCTCGACGGGGATAAAGTTTTTAGACTTCTTGTTCGTCACGTCGGTGACAAATTCGATTAATTTTTGCTTGGCAACGGCGTCCTTCGTCCAATACTTGAAATCTTTCGCCTTCTTGACTTGAATTTGAGCGATTTGGTCGCGGGGCATGGCGTCAGCCGCTCCGAACGTGCCAAAAGCGATTAATCCAGCCGTCAATGCCGCCAAAATCTTTTTACGCATGAAAACATCTCCCGAAATTTATTTTGAAAGTTTAACGTTGTCGCCGTAAATCGTTTTGAAGTCGTCGCGCATGGAAATTTTTATCCAGCCGTTGGCGTCGGCGAGCTTGATACATTTGTTCGCCTTGTCGATGTTGCCGAATTCGCGCTCCAAGTCGTCGCAGATGACAAAAAACGCCGCCGTCCGATATTTATTGCCGCGCAGAGAAAAATTTATCATCGAACTGTCGCCGCTGCTGTTTCCGAATGCCAAAACCGGTTTTTTGCCGATTTCGCGCGCCATGTTGCTGACTTTGTTCATATTTATATCTTTGCTGACGAATTCGCCGCGCACGACCTTGTCTTCGGGCTTCAAAGTGTAGTCCATGCCGTCCGTGTCGCCTTGATTCGTCGCAACGTGTTTGTAGTCGGTGCCAATCATGTTGTCGCTGTCGACGGGCAAAATTTCGGCCGAAGTGCGCATATAGTCTCTGTCCGCGCCGCTAATCAGGAAAATTTTAAAATCGTTCGCCTTGAGATAAGAAATTACTTCAATCATCGGCAAATAGAAAGCCTCGCCGACTTTTAAGTTGTCAAAACCTTCGACGGGCGTGTTCAAGTAGTTTCGCGTGTAGGCGGCGTATTCGTCAGCAGTCATGCCCGCGAAGACCGACGCATTGGATTCGCAATGTTTACGGCGAACGTCGTTGGTCATCTTGCGGTTGTAAATCGCCGCTTTTACCGCCTCGCCGTTGGCTCTGTCCTGCGCGGAGGCAATGTAATTGGGGTCGTCAAGCGCGCGGTGCACGAACATCATAAAATCGAAACAGAACGGTGCAGTCTCGCAAGCAATGGTGCCGTCCACGTCGAAGACCGCGATTCTGTCGGCAACTGGGATAAAATTTTTGCTGCGCTTGTTAGTTACGTCGGTGACGTATTCGACGAGCTTTTGTTTGGCAACGGAATCTTTAGCCCAGTATTTGAAATCCTTGGCGCGTTTGACTTGAATTTGAGCAATTTGGTCGCGGGGCATGGCGTCGACAACTCCGAACGTGCCAAAAGCGATTAATCCAGCCGTCAATGCCGCGCAGATCTTTTTACGCATGTTTTCATCACCTCGAAGCAAACTTTAGCAAAAAATTTTCGCGCCGTCAACGAAAAAACCCTCCGACACTTGCCGAAGGGCTTTTTGAATTCGGTTACGACTTTTACGACGAATTATCTAACGGTCGCGAATCAGACGTCGCAGAATTTTGGAATGAACCTTCCTTAGCTGCATACGGAACCATAATCATCCACAGTAATCCTCTCCTTCCGCATTGTAATTAAGTGTTGCGGACATTATAAAAAAAAAAAAACGGCTGTCAAGACATTTTGAAAATATTTTTCCGAGTAAAAAAATCCGCTATGGCGGACGTTTGACTTGAAGAATCCGCTATGGCGGATTTTTACGCACGCTTTTAGCCATGTTCACAGCCGAAATTTAAAGAATCGCGTCATGACGCCATTTGTTAATGTCATTTATCCGTTATAGCGGATTTTAACTTTTGAGCCGTCAAATAGCCTTTCAAAACCCATTTCAGCGTGTTATAATCAAAAAAATTGCTCTCGGAGGGGTTAAAGCATGATTTTCGACGACGAACGCACGCTTCGTATCATAAATGACGCTCCAAACGCTCATATCATTAAAATTTTCTTCTGGCTCGCCTTTCATCAGCCTCAAGACGGCATTTACGGCTACAAAATCACAAAATCACAGCTTGCAGGCGATTTAAACCTCGGCAGAACCGTTTTATTTGATTCTCTGCACTGGTTGAAGGATAATTTATTCATTCAAGAGCTAAAATTCATTGACGAATCCGATTTCATGGTTAATCCCAATGTCGTAATGAATAATTCCGACCGTGAAGCACGAATTAAGGAATGGAATCGCCGTTGCAAGCTCGATATTCAACGAGAATTGCGTTTGAGGAAAGAAAAACGCCTTCGCGAGGCTAGAAAAGCAGATAAGCAATAAAAAAACGGGCTTAACTCCGATTTTCGGAGCCAAGCCCTAATTTTTTTAGCGAAATTTACTTTTTCAAGCCGATGTGGGCAATCGTATCTTGATAATAGGGGTCGCTGAGCGCAACGCCTTCCGGTTGGTCGATTTTCGCGGGGATTAAAGCTGTGTCCTTGGGCACGCTGACCCAAAAGACGACGTCCGCGCCCTTAGACGAGAGAATCGACGCCCTTGCCGCGCTGTCGACGCTTACCAGTTCGATATTTTTGTTAATTCGCCGCGAAAGTTCAGCCAAAACCGCCGTGCTGAAGCCTGCGGGCGTTCCGTCCGCCAAAATCATATCGAACGGCGGCAAATCGCCCGTGACGGCAACTTTAATCGTGTCCGCGCCGTCGATGTGCGCTATCGGGACTGCGGGCGGCTCCGCGCCGTCCTTAAGGTCGGTAATGTACTTTTTCGACAAATTCACCAGCGTGCCGTCGTTCACCATTGCCTTAATCGCCTTGTTCAATTCACGTTGCAACATGGTATCGCCCTCGCGCACGGCGAAGCAAAACGAATCGCTTAAAGACCTTTCGGCTGGCAGCGTCTCAAATTTTTCATTCCGTTGAATCATGTAATTGGCGACGTTTTGATAGGTGCTCAGCATGTCGATTTGCTTGGCGTCGGGCGCCATTTGCATATCGTTCATCTTGTCGAAGTATTTGTATTCGGCTGGGCTTGCCTCTGACGGGCGATAGCTTTTGTCCAACTTGTTCATCAGGTTGTTGTATTCAATTTCGCTGGCGTTGAGGTGAGTTATGACGCCGATTTTCGTTTTGTCGGTGTCCTGCGCTGGTGCCGAGGCATTATCGCCGCCGCAACCCGTCATAAGCAGTGCCGCCGCGCAGATTGCCGCAAAAAATTTCTTCAAGATAAATCAGCTCCTCAAAATTATTTCGCCGATTATAACACATTGCGCAAAAAAAATCGCCATTCAATCGTTGCGAGCGAAAATTTTCCTTCGACAAACGAAAAAACCCTCCGACATTGTCGCCGAAGGGCTTTTGGTTAGATATTTGTGTCAGGGATTATTTGATAATATTGGTTCCGTTGTCAGCGTCGAAATTCTTCCAGAATTCTTCGCGGGTGAGCAAGTTGCCTTGTTTGTCCTTGTAGATGTTGGCGTTGAGGAGACCGCCTTTGTCTTCGTAGCCCGCGTAGCCCATTTGGTGCAGTTTTTCGCGCACGGGAGCCGATTTCAATGCGTCATCTGCGCTCAAGAGGCCGCGTTTGTACAATTCGTTGCCGTCCGCGAAAGTTTCGAGCCTGTTGCCGCCCGCCACGTTGTCGAGTTCGTCGTCCTTGAGGATTTCGTCCTTCAAGATTGCGTCCTTCAAGATTGCGTCCTTCAAAATTGCGTTTGCCATGGTTATCTGCGACCTTTCTTTTCATTTTTGATTGGCTGTTTGCCTTTCTGTAGCTTATACGTTGGAAAATCGATTTCGTTACAGAGTTTAGCAGAAAATTTTTGTTTTGGCAACGAAAAAACCCTCCGACAACCGCCGAAGGGCTTTTTTTTGCAGATTTGCGACCGTGACGCCGAATTTTAGGCGAGCCGCGATTAATTTTTTAGTAATCGATTTTGGGCAACGGTTTTCCCAACTTATCGGCAACGATTTGGAATGCTTCTTGACGACTAATCTCTTTTCCGCCGGTGCCGGCTATGTAGTAGCGATTTTGCACTGCTCCCCAAGACTGTTCGACCCTTATTCCGAACTTGTCGAAGACATTTGCGACTTCACTTGCCGTTTTGTGGAAGGTGGGAATCCAGAAGCATTCCAACGCGCTTCTTCCCGAAATTCCGAGTCCCAATTCGTTGAGTGCGCGCGAATCGGCCGCCGTGTTGTTGTAAGTGCCGCCTGCGACCTGTTCGAGTTCGTCATCGCTCATTGCTTCGAGCCCCGCGTTGATTTTTTTGATGTTTTCCTCTCTGTTTGCCATGGTTATCAGTCTCCTTTTGATTTTTTGATTGGCTGTTTGCCTTTCTGTCCCTTATACGCGGGAAGACTGATTTCGTTACACGGCTTAGCAAAAAATTTTCAGTTGGCAAGCCTGACGTTGTCGCCGTAAATGGTTTTGAACTCATCGCGCATGGAAATGGGGTTCCAACCGCGCTTGAGAGCCAAAGCCGTATCGTTTGCCGCGCGCTTGGGGTTGCCGAGTTCGCGGGTCGTGTCGTCGCATATCACGAAGAACGACATCGAGCGATATTTGTTGTCTTGGAGCGTGTATTCGAGCATTCCGCTGTCGCCGCCGCTGTTTCCGAACGCAAGGACGGGTTTTTTGCCGATTTGATTCATTATGGAAAAGATTTTTATGGTTTTGGCGTTATCAAGCAGCGGCTTGCCCGAAATGACGATTTTTTCTTTGAAACGGTCGAAGAAATGGTCGTGCGGATTATCTTTTCCCATATTTGTCGACGTGTAATTGAAGTCGGAGCCGAGAATTCTGTCGAATTGAATGGGAATGACGCCGTTTACGAGTTCGCGCGTGGTTGAAACGCCGCAAGCCGAGTCAATGTAGACCGCGAAGCCGTTGTTGGTCAAGTAGGACATAATTTCGACCATGGGCAGATAAAACGCCTCACCGCGCTTGAGATTTGTAAAGCCGTCTTCGTCAGTTTGCATGAAATTGCGGACGTAAGCGCGATATTCATCGTCAGTCATACCGGCATAAACCGCAGTGAGCCCTTCAAAGTAATTTTTACTTTCTGATGGCGTTAATTTTTGTTTCGCGTAGACTTTCGGCCTAATTTTCTTGGCAAGGGTGAGATATTTCTTCGGCGCGGTGTAATTCGGGTCGTCAAGGACGCGGTGAAGGAACATCGCCTCTTGAAAGTAAATGGGCGCGGTTTCGCAGTAAAAAGTTCCGTCCATGTCGAAGGTCGCGATACGATCTTCTGGCGGAATGTAGTTTTGACTGCGCGGATTAGTGACATCCTCGACGAATTCGGTAATTATGCGCTTAGTGGGCGAGTCGTCGTTCCAAAATTGGAAATCGGCGGCGGTTTGGACGTTGATAGCGGCGATTTCGGAGCGAGAGGCGGCATTTGACGCGTTGAACGAGCCAAAAGCGATTAAACCCGCCGCGAGAGCCGCCAAAAGTTTTTTCTTCATGATAAAACCTCCTTGAGAGTAATTCCGCGCGATTATAACACGTTTGCAAAAAAAAATCTGCCCGAAGGCAGAGGAAAATCTTTTCAGCCGATTTTGGCGGTGTGCACGACTTTGTAGCCGCGTTCTTCGAGAATTTTTTTTATGTCGTCGAAACCTTCGGGGCGGTCGTCGAGGCGCACAACGAGTTCATAACGATTATTTTTGTGGCGGCACGTGATAAAACTGTCAATGTTGATGCCTTTGTCCGCGAAAATTTTTGTTATCTCCGCCATGACGCCGACTTTGTTATCGACTTCCAACGTTAAGCGGGTTTTGCCGCCGATAAGCCCCATGACTTTGATAAACGTCTTGAGGATATCGGTCGCGGTGATGATTCCGACGAGCGCACCGACATCCGACAGCACGGGCAGGCCGCCGACTTTATTTTGATACATGATTAACGCCGCCTCTTCGATTGTCGCGCCTTCGTTTACCGTGATAACTTTGTCGTGCATGATGTCTTTGACGGAAATTTTGTCTAGCAGCGAGCGAATTTCAAATTTCGACAGCGTAGTAGCGGGGCTGGGCGCCACGCGCATGATATCGCGGTCGCTGAAGTAGCCGACGAGCTTTCCGTCGTCGACGACGAGCATTCTGTGGAACTTGTACTTTTTCATCAGCCTGTCCGCCTGCTGAATCGTCGCGTCGCTTGAAACGTACACGGGGTGCTTTGTCATTCTTGACGCCACAAACATTTATCATTCCTCCTTCGGCGTTTCGGGTTCTGCTAAATTTTTAATCATTAATTCTATCTGCTTGTCGTTTGGAATTCTAACGTCGTCTTTCTTTGAGTAAATCGAGAGCAAATAAATTTTTTCGTCGATGACAACGTAATAAATTATGCGAAAACCATTCGACTTCCCGCTTTTGGTTGAACTGTTGGCGGCGCGTACTTTGTATCAGTTGCATTTGCTTTCTCCTGCTCTATCAACGCATTCATTTCGGCGAAGAAGTCTTCCATTGTCGGCTCCGGCTGTCTGCCCGCGCGCATTTCGCGCACTTCTCTGCAAGCGTCGGCTATCGATTGCTCAACAGATATGTAACGTTCGTCCTTATCCATATTATCTGCCTCCTTTCAGCTTGTCGGCGATTATCGGCGGGCATTCTTGTCGAAAACCTTTTGCAGCTCTTCGAAGGGTAAAACTTTCAAATGCGCCAGCTTGTTGCGGACTTCGCGATACATTTCCAAATCTTCGGCGTCGCGGTCGTCCAAAAGCCATCGTTTCTGCGTAAACAGCCCGTAAAGGTTGCCGATTTCCAATTCTTCGGGCGCGGAAGGGTAAGGCGGCGTGTTCTTTATCGTCATATCGTATTTCTTGATAAAGTTGCGGCGGAAGGTCTCGACCAGCGGGAAAACCAACTTTAACTGCGTCATCCAAATGGCGCGGTCAATATCCTCGGCGGTTTTGTGCGAAGTGAATCCGTCTTGGGCGGAAATATTTTCAAAGACGACGGCAGGGTTTTTCAAGAGCGTTTCGCCGCGCCGTATGCAAGCCGCTCCGAATTCGACATCGCCCTCGGTCAGCGCGGAAACAAGCTCGGCAAGGTACTGCTTCATGAGATGATTCGCCTTGCCGAACTCCGCCGCGATAAAAATAATGAACGCAAAGCTGTCGTAGTCGCTGATTCGCCGCGCGTAGGACATGACCTCAATGCCGGTCTTGCCGATTAAATGACATTCGCCTTGCCGCTCCAAAAGGAAGACGCCGCCGCGTTTGCCCGCCAAAAATCTGTGATAGTCGGCAATGAAGGCAAGCCACTGTTCGACCTGCGCGGGTTGGGCATTGCGAATCCAAATGCAGGAACTGTTCAGCGCAATGCCCGTGCGTTCCGCCAAAAATTTCGCGTAGGCTCCCTTGCTGTAGGGGCGGAAGCCGTCCTTGTTCTCGCAAAACTCGTCGAAGACAAATTCTTGCGGGTCAGAAATATTTTCGGCGTCAACGATTTTGATACCCAATGTGCCGCTTTTGCGCAGCCGCTTTTCAAAAACCTCGCGCATCGTCTCAAGCCACGGAACGTGTTCGGGCAGACACAGCACGACGCTTTTGCCGTTCAAAAGGTGATTGGCCGCGTCGCGAATGAATCTGCTTGAGCCGTTTAGCTGTTCCCACCAAATTTTATCCATTCTCGCCCTCCATGAGCTTGACGAGCGCGTCATCGACTTCGCCGCGCGTGCCGACTACGCGAAGAATCCTTTGCCGGGAAAAAAGATAGTTGCCCGCATTCGTCTTGCGCAAAATGTTCAGTTCGCAAAGTTCCTCCATGAGCGCGCCGATTTTTTCTTCGGAGGCGGGAAGAATTTCCTTGGCGACCAAATCGTAATCGTCGGCGGCTTTGAGGATATCGCGCGGCGAATAGCCTTCGACCTTGTTGACGTTGTAGTAAAGGTAGGCAAGCAGGTTGGCAATCGCGTGATAGTATTGGTCTCTGCCCAGGCCGAGCGTAATTTCGATTTTGGTCTTGATGTCCTTGGTGAATTCCTTATCGGCGAGAACTTTCTTGATGTGGTCTTCGCTAATCGTGTAAATCGGCGTGTCGGCGTTGTAGCCCGCGTAGGACGTTTCAAAGAGAGCCTTGACGAGTTTTTCGCAGTAAAGCTGAATCAGACTTGGGAAGTAGTTCGCGCTTTCCAAAATCGTCAGAATCAGCGAATCTTTGTTGGTGTCGGGGAAGTACAAGCCCAGATAGCGGAGCGGCACTTCCAAAAGCTTGCGGGCGTCTTCGAGCCCGAACGGCTTAATCGTCAGCGACTTAAGCGTCGGCAGGATGTTGTTGTTGCTCAAAATTTTTTCGCGCTCAAAGCGGATGATGTTGCGCAAGCCCGCGATAACGAACTTGAAGCGGCTGCCGTTGTGATTGTCCTGCTGAATCTTGGCGAGCGCGGCAATCGGCGCGTAGTTGTCGTCCGCGCAGGATTCGATAAAGCCGTCCGCCTCGTCGAGCATGAGCAGGAAGTAAGGAATTTTCGTCGGCGTATCGCTTGCCAGACGGTTTTTGATGGCGCGCGTCAAATCTTCCCAGTTGTCGGTCTCAAAGGGCTCCGTGAAGAAATTTTTATCGCTAAGCTCTTGGCTGGTGAGGCGCGCGGCTTGCCGATAGTCTTTGTCGAGGATGTCGAGATAAATGGCGCGTTCGCCGTCGTGCCCGTCGATTTTCCTGCAAGCCATCTTCAAAAGCGCGGACTTGCCGAGTTGGCGGCCGCCGCAAACGATATTGACGCCGCCTTGCCCCGTGACTTCGTTTATTTCGGATTCGCGGCCGATGAACATTTCGGGAGGCAAGGGGACTTTCGGCGACCAGATGTAGGGTTGGCAGCGGGCGAACGGCATAATCAACGCCATGAGCGTATCGGTGATTCGTTTCGTGCCGAGCTGTTCCGCGCAGTTTTTGAACAGATACATTATCGTCACTCTGTCGACGATAGCGAAAATTTTCGTCAAGCTTTTGTCGAGCTTAATTTCCTTGGCGAGGCGGCGGCGGGTCGGCAAATCGAGCGCCCAATCGAGGAAAACCAGCGTATGCCGGCTGTTGCCAATGTCCTTGAACTTGTCGATAAGATTTTTTTCGTCGTAGCGGCCGAACAGGCACGTCACGCGGAAGCCGTCGACTTCGGCATCCGAGCCGAACGCCGCTATCGGGTGGCTGTATTTGATTTGACCCGAATCGACAATCCCGACGTGGAAATTTATCGTGTTGGCGGCGGACGAGGGAACTTTCTGCACGGTTTGAACGTCGAAGCCGAGCAACTTCAACAGCGCGGTGATTTTGTCTTCGCCGACGGGATTCGTTATCCAATTCTTCACGAGGTTGAGTTTGTTCTGCGAAACCTTGTTGTGGACGAAAATTTTCTTGGCGAGCAGATTTTCCAGCGAAGAGCCGCTGTCGTAAATTTTTTTGTAGCAGTCGTCGTAATCGGCAATGAAGCGGCTCAAGGCGTTGTCTTCGGCGTCGTCGAGTTTTTTGTACAGTTCGCCTTCGCTCAGCTTGAGAATCAGACTTTTGGCGACCGTGAAGTTTTTCGACGCGATAATCTGTTCAATTTCGTCGACGGCAGCCTTGAGTTCGTTGACGTCAAGATTTTGGGCAACCTGCTTGCAACTTTCAACGGCGGTCTGCAATTCGACGCGGAGGCTGTCGGCGTAGGCGGCGGCGTTCTTGTTGATGACGCCTTCCCAATGTTTAATGACGCGGAAGAAGACGCCGTAGTTTTTGCTTTCCTCCGCGTAGGCGTAGCAATTTTCGGCGAGCTGCAAAATTTTTTCCTTTTCGCCTTCGGGCATGACGTCGAATTGACCGTAGCTCTGCGCGAGTTCGAGCCCGCCGATAAAACTTTCCTTGCGGCCGGGCGCGTCCTTGGCGGCACTGCTTATGCACTTTTTCAAGTCGTAATTCGCCTCAATGAAGGATTCGCCCTTGCAAGCCTTAAGGTAGTCGTCGAGCAGTTGCGCCGAGCCGAAATCGTCTCCGCCGTTTTCAAAAATCTGTTCGATACACTTTTCGACCTTCGGCAACTTCGAGGCGGCGTGCTTTTGAATTTGTTCGAGGATGCCTGCCCGCGTGCCGTCCGAAATGTTCAAGTCGAGTTTCGGCAGATAGTTTTCGTCGAGGATGACCTTATCGCCGCACAAAAATTTGATGTAGAAAAATTTATGGTCGAGCGGATTGAACGTGCCCTCCAGCCGCGCAGAAAGTTCTTCGAGCGTCTTGTCGACGACGCAAATGCCCGCCGAGGCAATGCCCTTGAAATTTTTGCGAGCGGCTTTGATATTGTCCAGCAGTTGCGAGCGAATTTTTTTGTAAGCTTCGGTGCCGCTGTCTTCGGTGTTTGCGCTGAAAATTTCCGCGCAGTTCGCCCACGCGCACATTATTTCAATAGCGCGCTCCAAAGTCTTGGTGATATTGTTTTTGAGTTCGCCCGTCAACTTGCCGGGATTTTTTTTGTCGCAAGCGTTGTCCCAATTTTCGGTTATGAACTGATTGAGCTTGTCTGCGTCGAGATTCACCGCGCTGAAACCCGCGTCCTCCCTGAGGAAATTCTCCGTCAAATACGTTTCGACGATGCCCAGCGTGTCGGCGGACGTGACTTCGTTCTTATCCTTCATTGCGCGGAAAATTTGTCCCAAGTCGCCGTTCTGCGCGAAGATGATTTTCTTCATCCTTATGAACGCTTCGTTGTAAGCCTTGTCGGTCTGGTGCCCTTCAAAGTAGAGCGTGTAATAATCCTCCGCCGCTTGAATGACTTTGGTAAGATTTTTTTCGGCGGCGGCCTTGTCCTTCGTGCGGTAGTCGGCGTAGTAGTCGATGCCCCGTTGCATGTTAATCTTGAAGATTTTCAAGTCGTCAATCAGTTCGGCAAGCGGGGGATTGGAACGGACGACGACGAAATTTTTTATAAGGACGCTGAGCGCGGGCACGCCGTAATCCCTGCTGAAGTCGTTGTAGAACAGCGCGCGCAAGGCGGCCGCCGTTATCAAAGCCTCGTTGAAGGCGTTATCGTCCTCCGAGGACAGGTACGAAATGGAATCTGCGCGGTAGCCCTCATTGAGCAGCGGGTCGTCGAGCGCGAACGCCAATTGCCGATACAGCGGCTCCAAGTCTTCGCGCTCCAAGCTGACGGCTTTAAGGTAAGCGGTCGCGCAGTAGAATTTTTTATCCAGCAACATTTTGCGGACGACAGGCCAAAATTCTTCGTCGTTGCCCGCGTCTGACAAAAATTCTTCGGGCGGCTCCGCGTCTTCAATTTCCTCCGGCGCGTCCTGTTCGTCGACGGGTTCGGTGTCGTCGTCGTCAACGGGCGGCTCTTCGTCGGTCGAGTCGTCGTCAATTTCGTCAACGGGCGGCTCTTCGTCGTCAAAGTCGTCATCTTCGACGGGCGTGAAAAATTCTTCGGGCGAAATGGTTTCCTCCGTGCCTTCCAAGTAAAAAACGTCGTCGGCCGCCGAATAGAAGTAAACGTCGACGTAGGTCGGAATTTCCTCCGCCAAAACCGTTTTGAGCGCGGTGAAAACCCTTTCGGCGTGACCGAGCGTCAAACCCGCCACAATCACGCGGTCGAAGCCTCTGGTCATTTCGCTCAAGTACTGCCGCAACTTTTTCAGGAACTTGTCGCATTCGTCGAAGTCATCCCAGAAACAGCCGAGCATCAAGACGCGCTCATCGCCGACACGGAATTTTTCTCTGAAGGCTTGCGCATAAAAATCGACGGCAACGAAATTTTTATCGGACTCCTTTTCGTAGGCGTTGAGCCGGAAGTAAATCGCGCGCGTCAAAGCAATTCGCGCATCCTCCGCCAGATAGTTCGTGACGGCGGGGAAGCCCTTGTGCCCTTTGGTTATCGAATTGATGAATTTTTTGCCGCCGTCGCTGCGCATGAAGTCGGAAAACTTTTTCGTCATGCCGTAGAAGCCGCCGAGGTCTCCGAAGGTAAATTTTTGCAAGTAGCCTTTGTTAAGCAGGAACTGCGCGGCGTTTTCAAATTCTTCAGGCGTGAACTTTTTGGGCGGCGTGACCGAAAACGCAACGCAACTGCGCGAGGCCGCCATCAAAAGCAACGGCTGCAGAGAACCCGTGTCGCCGAATTCCGCCTTGAAACGCTTGGCGGAAAATTCTTTGTCGCGGTCTCTTTTGTCGACGGAAAAACTTTCTTCCCACGGCGCAAAATCTTCGTCGGACAGGAGGGCATTGCTTTCGCGCAGGGCTTTGACGAAATCGCTTTCGGCGGGCTCTTCCGGAACAATTTCTTTAACCTCCGTCGCCGCCGCCTCTTCGACGGGCTCATTCGTGCTGTGAATCAATTCTCCGTCGAAAAGCCCCGCTCCGATAAAATCTGCGCTGAAGAAATTCAACAGCTCTTGAGTCGCCGAAATTTTCGCGCCCGTAGTCGGCGCATTCATTGCGTCGATAAATTTTGCGTAAGGCTCGGCGGCATTCTCGTTGAAGTTCTTCTTGCCGAACAATGCCTGCAATTTTTTCAGATGCCGCGTCAATTCCTTTTGATATTCGGGATTGTCGGTGACCAAATCCAAAAACTTCCGTGCGCGTCCGAAAACGCTCGTCTCCAGAATTTTGACTTCCGCCTCGTGTAAAAGCCGCTCCATTTCCCCGAAACTTTCGGGCGGCGGCTCCTGTAGCACTTCGCCGTACAAACCGTAACATGATTTCTGCTCCGCTATCAGCCGCGTCAAAAAGTCTCGCGTCGCGTTTAATCGCCCGAAGTTCAAAAATTTTTCCTCGTCGATGTCTTCGGTCAGCAATGAAAAATTTTCTTTGACAAATGCGCCGATTGTTCGCAATTCGTTCAGCGTCTCGCGGATGTCGTTGATTGTCTTCAGTCGTTCCATGATTGCACCCCTCCCAAAAAATTTTCACAAATGCGCCTTCAAAAACTGCGTCATGACGTTGAAAACCTCCTCCTGTTGCCAATAGATGTCGGCGTGATTCGCGCCCGGTATCAAATAAAATTCCGCCTCGACGCCTTGAGTTCTTAACGCTTGGAAAAGCAATTCGGATTGCGCGGGCGAAACGACTTTGTCGGCCGTGCCGTGCATGATTAGCATCGGCGCGGAATTTTTTGTTATGTAGTTGATTGGATTGGCGGCGGCCGCCGCTCGCGGATTGAATACAATGCCTCCGTCGACGCCTCCGAAGGCCGGCACGCCGTTGACGAACAGCGAAGTCACAGAGCCCGCCGAATTGTACTGATTTTTTATTTCGGGCGGAAAAGTCGCCGCGATTTGCGTCAAGTCCGAAATGCCGTACAAGTCTATCGCCGCCAAAATTTCGCTTGAGTGATTGAGATTGTCGCCGACGTTGAAGATTTTCGCTCCGTTGGTCACCGCCGCGAACGCCGCAAGGTAGCCGCCCGCGCTGTCGCCCACGAGGCAAATTTTTTCCGCGTTGACGTTGAATCTTGGCGCGTTCGCCTTAAGGAAACGAATCGCCGCCTTGACGTCCTCAATCGGTTGCGGGAAGCGGGCATTGGGCACCGTGCGATAGTTTATGCTCGCCACGACGAAATTTTTTTCGGCAAGGTGCATACGCAGTTGCGGCAGGCGCGCTCTGTTCGACGAGATGAAGCCGCCGCCCGTCACGAAGATAACGGCGGGCAATTTCCCTGCCACTTCCGGTATCAGCAAGTCCATTTGCAAAAGATGATTCGGCTTTTCGAACGTCGGCACTTGCGCGTAAACGACGTCGGGCACCGAATGGATTTTCGGACGCCGCAGCGTCACGTTGAGGATTTTGCTTTCGTAAATCATTTCAACCACCCAAATAAGCTTTGCGACCGCTTTAAAAGCGGCGGAAAAGCGGACGCGTCTCAACGTTGCGCCGATTGAAACTAATCACCCGCGCCTTAACCGCCGAGGTAAGCTTTGCGAATGTCTTCGCTTGCGGCGAGTTCCTTGGCGTCGCCGCTGATTGTGATTCGTCCCGTCTCCAAAACGTAAGCGCGATTGGCTATCGACAACGCCATATTGGCATTCTGTTCGACGAGCAAAACCGTCGTGCCCGTCTTGTTGATGTCGACTATGATGTTGAAAATTTCTTTGATTAAAAGCGGCGCGAGCCCCATGCTTGGCTCATCCATAAGCAAAAGTTTCGGACGACTCATAAGGGCGCGACCCATCGCGAGCATTTGCTGTTCGCCGCCGGATAACGTCCCCGCCAGTTGCAGGCGACGTTCCTCCAGGCGCGGGAAGCGTCCGAAGACCATTTTCATATCGGCTTGAATTTCGTCCTTGTCGTTGCGCGTGAAGGCTCCGAGTTCCAGATTTTCAAGCACGGTCATTTCCGCGAAGATGCGCCGACCTTCGGGCACTTGCGATATTCCTTCGTGAACGATTTTATGGGCGGGCATTCCCGCGATATTTTTGCCGAGGAATTTTATTTCGCCGGTCTTGGGCTTGAGCAGTCCCGAAATTGTCCTCAACGTCGTCGATTTGCCTGCGCCGTTCGCTCCTATCAGCGTGACGATTTCGCCCTCGTCGACCGCAAGGCTTATGCCCTTTATCGCGTGAATTGCGCCGTAGTAAACGTTAATGTCTTTGACTTCAAGCATTGCCATAAGCAAAACTCCTATCTGTCGTGCAGAGCGACGAATCGCTCAATGTCATTGAAATACTTAAAGTTGTCGTATATCTTGTCGAGACTCCAATCCCACCACTTGATGCGCAAAAGAGCTTCGATAACGTCGGGCGGGAAACGATATTTGATAACCTGCGCGGGGTTGCCGCCGACAATGGCATAGGGCGGCACGTTCTTGACGACAACGCTGTCAGAGGCGATAACCGCGCCGTCCCCGACAGTCAGCGGCTTTGAAGGCTTTGTCGATTTCAAAATGCTGCCGCGTCCAATCCACACGTCGTTGCCGATTAGAATTTTGCATGTTCCCTGCGGCGGACGAAATTCGGCGGGAACTTTCCAATCAAAAATGCCGTTGAGAGTCGAATACACCTTGCGGTAATTGTGAGAGTAATTTTGCCCCAAAGAAAATATCATGTCACTTGCAAGGGAAGAAAAATTTCCAACACATATCAAACCGTTTCCTTTAATGGCGGCATTCACTTGGAGAAAACTTTTTATACCGGATATGAATTTTGAATTACTGTTTGTAAATTTGTAAATCTGTGGATAAACTGAACGTGAATTAACATCAAAAGAATTTTTAACCGTAATGCCGTAAGCGACGCCCTCCTTGACGAGGCGCGGAAAGTCGAGATTTGGGACTTGGAAAGCTCTGCCGTCGATGATTCGGTTGCGCGGAATGCCTTGCGCCTCCAAAAATTTCATTCGGTCGTAAAAATTTTGGTTGGAAGAAATTATCGCCAGCTCAAAGTTCAGCGGTTGATTAACCCCCCCCCCCACGCGATTGTCCGTCGGCAGGAACGAGACGGATGCCGTTGTTTTCCAAGACGGCGTAGGCGACGATGTCAAGGTTACCGCGCTGAACTTCGCGGGCATAGTAGGGCTGAAGTTCGTTGAACATGTCGTCGACGCCGAAAATCAAAGTCTTGTACGCCATCAGTTAATCGCCTCCGCTCCAAGGTAGGCTCGAATGACTTCGGGGTTGTTCTGAATTTCGGCGGGCGTGCCGTCAGCGATAATCATGCCGTATTCCAAAACGTAAATCCGCTCGCATATGCCCATGACAAGGCTCATGTCGTGTTCGATTAAAAGCACCGTCAAGCCGAACTGCTTGCGAATCCAGCGAATCATTTCCATAAGCTCCTGCGTCTCTTGAGGATTCATGCCGGCGGCGGGCTCGTCCAAAAGCAAAAGCTTGGGCTTGGCGGCAAGCGCGCGCGCTATCTCCAATCGACGCTGTGCACCGTAAGGAAGATTTTTCGCGACCTCGTAGGCGTGCTCGTCCAGCTTGAAAATTTTCAGCAGGTTAAGCGCGTCGTCAGTGATAGATTTCTCCTCGCCGAAGTAGCGACCCATACGCAAGACAGTTTCCAGCAAGCCGTACTTAACGTGGCAGTGGTAAGCGATTTTGACGTTGTCCAAGACGCTAAGCTCGCTGAAAAGGCGAATGTTTTGGAAGGTGCGCGCAATGCCCCGCGTCGTAATTTCGTAAGGCTTGAGTCCGACCAATGATTTGCCGTCGAAGGTAATTTCGCCCGTCGTGGGCTTGTAGACGCCTGTTATCAAGTTGAACGCCGTCGTCTTGCCCGCGCCGTTCGGTCCGATTAATCCGATAAGCTCGCCCCTGTCAATGTAAATGTTGAAGTCCGAAACCGCCTTGAGTCCGCCGAAGACCTCCGACACGTCGACCGTTTCAAGCAAATGTTTATTGTCCGCCAACTTTCGCGTCGCCTCCCTCGCCGACAAGATTTTCAACTTCCTCCATCAACGCCAAATCTTCCTCGACTCGCTCAATCAATCGCTCCTGCCGATTCGTATCGACGTTAAGCAACTCGCAAACGTTTTCTAAAATCTTCAAGACCGTCGCCGCCTTGTCATCGGGAATGCTCGCGATTAGGGCGATAGCCTCCAACTTAGCCTTCGTCACGTTGTAGCCTCCTTTGCGCCCGAAAGTCTGTCAAGAAGTTTTTTAATCGGTTTGACGTTAGTCAGCTCCATGTAGCCGAACAAACCTTGCGGGCGATAGAACATCATCAAAATCAGTGCCAGGGCGTAGATAATCATGCGGGCTTCGGGGAAGGACGCCAACGCCGCCGATATGAACGTCACGACGAACGCGCCCGCGATTGAGCCGGTGATTGAGCCCATGCCGCCCATGACGACCATTATCAGATAGTTGAACGACGACAGGAAAGTGAACGACGTCGGGCTTATCAGATAGAACTGGTGCGCGAACAAGCCGCCCGCCACTCCCGCGAACGCCGCTCCCAACGTGAACGCCATGACTTTGTATTTCGTCGTGTTGACGCCCATTGCCTCCGCCGCTATTTCGTTTTCGCGTATCGCTATGCACGCCCGCCCGTGCGATGAGTTCACGAAGTTTTTGATAAAGAACAGCGTCACGAGCATCACGAAGAAAACCCATGTGAAGTTCGTCAAATGCGGAATGCCCTTGAAGCCCGCCGCGCCGCCGACGTAGTCAATGTTCATTATGACGATTCGGATTATTTCTCCGAGCCCCAACGTCGCAATGGCCAAATAGTCTCCGCGCAGGCGCAAGGTAGGCAAGCCGATTAGAAAGCCCAAACAGCCCGCCGCTATCGCTCCGAGGATCAAGGCGGCAATCAGCGGCAAGCCGAACTTGACCGTCGCAACGACCCCGACGTAAGCGCCGACCGCCATAAAGCCCGCGTGCCCCAATGAAAATTGTCCCGTGTAGCCGTTAATCAAGTTCAGGCTCACCGACATGATTATGTTGACGCAGATTAAAATGATGTTCAGCTCCCAAAACGAGCCGATAACTTTCGCGCTGATCATTGCTTGCAATGCGCCGTAAAGCACCAGTCCGAAGACGAGCATTATTAAATCGCGTTTCCTTGCCGAGTTCATATCGTCACACCTTTTCGTTAGTGTTCTTGCCGAAGAGACCGCTGGGCTTGACAAGCAAAACCAAAATCAAAATCGCGAAGGCAGCGGCATCTCTGAAGGTGGACGACAAAAAGCCCGCGACTAATGCCTCAACGACGCCCAAAACTATGCCGCCGACCACTGCGCCGGGCAAAATTCCTATGCCGCCCAAAACCGCCGCCACGAATGCCTTCAAGCCCGGCATAATGCCCATAAGCGGGTCAATCGTGTTGTAGTAGACGCCTACCAAGACGCCCGCCGCCGCCGCCAACGCCGAGCCTATGCAGAACGTCATCGAAATGACTCTGTCGGAATCGACGCCCATGAGCTGCGCGGTCTCCGTGTCAAAGCTTGCCGCACGCATCGCCTTGCCGAGTTTCGTTTTCTGGACAATGTAAGTCAAAATCGCCATAAGCACGATTGTTATTCCGAGAATCAGCAGCTGTTGCCCGTTGATAATGAAGCCGCCGAGGTTGAATGAAATGTTGGGCATGACTTCGGGGAAAGTGCGCGGCGTCGGCGTCACGAAGTACATGCTGGTGTACTCCAGGAAAAACGACACGCCTATCGCCGTTATCAAAAGCGAAATGCGCGGCGCATGACGCAACGGCTTGTAGGCGATTCGCTCGACCAACATGCCCAAGACCGCCGTCAATGCCATTGAGATTAAGAGCGCAGGGAAAATCGGCAGGTGGCCTATCGTGACTGCCGCGAAGCCGATATACGCGCCGACCATGTAAACGTCGCCGTGCGCGAAGTTTATCAACTTTATGATGCCGTAAATCATCGTGTAGCCCAAGGCAATCAGCGCGTAGATACTGCCCAGGCTCACGCCGTTTATCAACTGCTGAACGAGTTGATGCGCAAAGTCCATAAAAAAACCTCCCTGAAAAAATTTTCAAGGAGAATTTTAACGTTTTAGGGCGATATTGTCACGCGTTATTTTTTTACAGACATTCCCATTGGTAGTCGAAGATTTTACGGTAAAAGCCGTGGTTGCCGACTTCGCCGCCGAAATGCCTGACGCGTTTGTTTGCCCACTGCCGAGTGAATTTTTTGTTGTAAGAGTATTCGACGACGCGCGCCGCCCGACTGAAGTAAAACATTCCGGCAAGACCGCGATAACAGCTGTGGAAGCGGACGTGCCTCAAGTTTTCGTGCCGTTTGCCGTCGTTGAACAGCGATTTGTATGCGCCCAACTTGCAAGACTTGCCGACAGTGCACAGCCGCCAAATTCGGCGATTTTCCCAATCTTTGCGGCTGTAGGAATTTTGTTTGCGGCGCGGCTTGAGCTGCACGGTTACGACTTGCGCAATCGCCTCGTTCAATTCGTCGGGCGTCATTTCGATAAGCAACGATTAATTATTTTTCGGCTTCGGGAGAAACGGGCGCGATTTTCGTGCGGAGTTCGCGCACGCCGTTTTTGGTCTCGATGACGACGATGCCTTTAATCGGGTTGTGCGTCGCGGCGTCCATTGTGATTTTGCCCGTGCCGACTTGCAAATCGGTTATGGCTTCGATGTTGTCGCGAATCTTTTGGGAATCGTTGCCGCCCTTTTCAATCGCATTGACGAGCATTTTGCCCGCGTCGTAACCCAGAGCCGCGAAGACGTTCGGGTCGTTGTTGTATTCTGCCTTGTAAGCTTTGATGAAGGGTTGAACTTCCGCGTCGCCTTCAAAGTAGTGCGTGCAGAAGAAAGTATTGTTGAGCGCGTCTTTGCCGGCTATGTCGGTAACTTTGCTGTCGTCCCAACCGTCGGTGCCCAAAATCGCGGCGTTTATGCCGAGCTCGCGAGCCTGCTTGACGATTTTGCCGACTTCCTCATAGTAAGCGGGGACAAAGATGACATCGGCGTTGGCGGTCTGAATTTTGGTCAACGCGGCCTTGAAGTCTTGGTCTTTGGCAAGGAAGGCCTCCTCCATGACGACCGTGCCGCCGTCGGCCTCGAAATGTTCCTTGAAGATTTTGCCCAAGCTCTTGGAATAGTCGGAGCTGGAATCAAGGTAAAGGACGGCAGTGTTCGCCATCAAGTCTTTGCGCGCGAATTGAGCCATGACTTCGCTCTGTTGCGGGTCAATGAAGCAACTGCGGAAGACGTAGGGCTTGACTTTGCCGTTCTCGACAGTGACGTCGGGATTTGTCGCGGCGGGCGCGATAATCGGAACCATGCTGTCAGTCGCCACTTGCGATTCGGCAATGACGTTGGCTGTGACGGCAGGACCTACCAGCGCAACGACTTTGTCGTCGGAAATGAGTTTCGTCGCGGCGTTGACGGATTCGGCCGCCTCGGATTTGGCATCAGCCTCGACGATTTTGATTTTCTTGCCGCCGATGCCGCCCGCGTCGTTGACTTCCTTAATCGCAAGCTTGAGCCCGTTGTTGGCGTTGGCACCGTATTGCGCATGGTTGCCCGTCAGCTCGAAGTTCGCGCCGACAACAATTTCGTCGCCCGCAGCTTTTTCGCCGCCGCCGCCCGATTGTTCGCCGCAGCCCGTGAACAATGCGCTCGCCAAAATCCCGCAAGCAATCATCGACGCCAATCTGAATTTCTTTTTAGAGAAGAACAAACTACTCGACCTCCAAAAAAATTTTTGTAACCTTGGGAACTTCGGCGCAAGTATATTTTAACGGGCGGCTTTCGTCAAGATTTTTTTCCGCGCAGGGAACCCTTTCGTTTGTTAAGCAAAAGGGCTCAAAGTCAACTGTCGCGGCGGCGGGCGTGTCCCTTCGATTCAGTCAATCAATAATTTTTATATTTAGTATCAACTTTCTTTTGCTTGCCCAAAAGAAAGTAGCAAAGAAAAAGGCCCCTCGCAGGGGCGTTAAGTTGTCGTGGACGAAACGTTATGCCAAGCCGAAGCCGCTTGTGCCGGCAAAGAAACATCCCTGTTTCTGTTTCTGTTGCCGGCGGCCGTCATCCGTGACGGCCTCAAGTTACGCGGCTCGTCTGTTCTTTAAGCTTTTCTGAAGGCGGAGGCAGGTTGTCTGCAACGCGGACAAACGGCAGGCGGCTCGTCGCCGAAATGTTCGTAGCCGCAAACACTGCAGACCCATTTCGTGCCCGTCGCCTTGGGAGCCTCGGCTTGTTCCTCGACGGCGGGCGCGTCCTCAACGTCGGGAAGTTTCATAATTTTTTGCGCGTCAAGATTCTCGTAGCCGTAGGGCGTGTGCGTCGACAGGTAAACGGTCGGATTCGCTTTGATGAAGGCGCGGACACGATTCAAGGTGTCGCGGGCGGCGGGCAAGTCCTCAAACACGACGGACAGTTTGTTTTCAAGCAAAGCCTCGTCGGTATAGGTTACGTCGCCGTGAATCAGATAGAATTTGTCGCCGTCCTCGACTATGACGATGCTGTTGCCCTTGGTGTGCCCCGGCGCGAAGATGTAATAGACGCCGTCGGCGATTTTCTGGCAGGCGTCGAAGTTTTTGTACGCGCCGTCGGTGAAGTCGGTGCGGACAACGTTATCGCCCGTCAAATTCATGTCGTCGGCCTCGACGCGTGAAATGTAAATCTTGGCGTTCGGGAAGTGGCGCAGTTCGCCCGTATGGTCGGGGTGCTTGTGCGTGATGAGAATCTTCGACACATGCGCGGGCTCGTAGCCTGCCGCACGGAGCGCGTCGACGTAATCGGCAACCTTGTCGCCGAAGGTTATCACGGAGTCTTTCGTCACAGGAATGGTTTCCTCGGCGGGGAAGCCCGTGTCGACCAAGATAATTTCATTGCCCGTGTCGATAACGAAATTTTGCAGGCTGGAACGAAGTTTTTCTTCCTTAATCGCGCCTTCGGGCAAGCCGCCGCCGCACGCGAACGACTTCATCATGTAGCCGCCGTCGAAGAGCTTTACCGCAGAAATTTTCATGCCAAGAGACCTCCTCGCCTCAACAAAGTTTTGACCGTCAAGCATGAGACCAATCGTCGCAATGCCCGTCGTTTTAATAAAATCTCGTCGATTCATGACGCTTTTTCCTTAAACACGGACGCGGGCTGACCGCAAATCGGGCAAACATCGGGCGGCGCGTCGCCTGTGCATTCGTAGCCGCAAACACTGCAGACAAAAGTTTTCGGTGCGGGCTTTTCCTTGAAGACCGACGCAGGCTGACCGCACACGGGGCAAGCTTCGGGCGGCGCGTCTCCAACGTGTTCGTAGCCGCAAACGCCGCAAATCCACTTCTTGCCGCTCTTGACGGCATCTTTGGGCGCGTACTTGGCAATCAGCTCGTCGATGACGACGCCGTGATGCCATTCCTGCTCGGCAAAGACTTCCATCTCGTCCGCCGCCTTCGTCAAGCCCGCCGCGCGAACCATATCAGCCAGCCCTTTGATTTTCGTCTTGCCGGCGTATTCGGCCTTGGCGACGCCCGCAACGAATTGCCAAAAGTCTTTCGGGACTTTGCCGCTAAGCACGGCGTAAAAGCCCGAGTGAACGGCCTCCTGATTCGCCGACTCGATGAAGGTGTTCGCAACCGCGTTGAGACCCTGTTCTTTGGCAAGGCGGGCAAGCGCGTAGTACATCATGACGCCGTTGGCCTCGCCCTGCGCCAATGTTGTCGTAGCGGCTTCAAGGTCGGTGCCCTTCGTCAAGCCGTGAAGGCTTTCGGTCGTCTTGGCGGAGGAGCTGCGGTCGATTTTCGGATAGTCGAACGCGTAGCCCACGCCGAAATGAATCACCCATTCGGGCTTTTCGGGAATCGGAATCCAGTAGCCGTAAGCCTTGCCGAATGCGCCCTCGTAGGTGCAGAATTGCGCCTCGCCCGTGTCGACTGCCTTATCGCACTGGCAGCCCTTGTGGTTTTCGGGCTTGCCGATTGTCGAACACTTAATGCCCGGCGCAAGTCCGAACTCGGCGGCCTTCTTGTTGACGGCGACAATTTCGCGGCTCTTCTGCGTTATCGTCACGGCTTCGGGGAAGTTGTCCCACATAAGATGGAAGGCTTGGATAATTTCTTCGTTGCTCACACGAATCACTCCCTAAAACAAAATACGCATAAAGAATAACCCGCGCAGATTTTTTCCGCAACGAGCTTGACTAAAATTTTTATGGCTCGACGATATTATAAAGCGCGGTGAAAAAATTTCCGCCCTCAGTCTTGTCCCTTCCTTGAGCGATAAAAGTAGTAGCCCATGACCGTCCAAACCAGCAGGAAGAAATAAGACTCTCTGCCCAAGGAAATGTTGAAGTACGGAATGGGAACCAGCAACAAAATCGCGAAAAGCACGGCGAAGGCAAAGCCCAAAAGCCCCGTGACTTTAACAATCGTGTCGTCGTTGTCCGTGGCGTATTTGTAGGCGACGAGCGAAGTATAAGCGTAGCCGACGGCTGCACCCAAGGACGCCATGTCGACAATCCAACCCAAGACCGTCCTGCCCATGAACGGCGCAATCACCGAGACCGCTAAGATAAACAGAATCGCATTCCGTGGCGTCTTGTATTTTTCGTGCAGTTCGCTGAAGACGGCGGGTATTACGTTATCGCGCGCCATAGCGAATATCAAGCGGCTGGTTGCCATGTAGAAGCCGAGCAAGCCCGAAAGAATCGCCGCTATGACCGAAACGCTCAAGGCAATCAAGCCCGCTTGACCCAAAAGCAAATACGTCGAATAGAATGTCGGCAACGTCATCAAGCCCGAAGCCGTCTTGGAAGCCGCTATGTAAGCGACCCAATTATCGAAGCCCGACGGCAAAATCGCGATGGTTATCATGTTCAAAGCGACGTAAGCAGCCGAGCCGAACAGTATCGCTATAATCATTATGAAGAGGCTCCGCGCAGGCGAAAAGTTGAATTCCTCTGCCGCTTGCGGAATGGTGTCGAAGCCGACGAACGCCCACGGCGATATCGCCAAAATCGAAAGTATGGCGACAAGATGATTGTCGATATTGGGCGGGAAGCCGGGCGAGAAATTCGCCCACGATGTTTGCGGATTTAAAATCGCCGCGACGGAGACAACGGCTATGCCGCCGACCAGGCACATTACCAACAGCGTTTGAAATTTTCCCGTGACGCTGACGCCTCTTATGCTGAGCCACGCGAAAAGACAAAGTGCCGTCAATGCCAAAAGCACTTCGCCCATGTAAACGTCATAGCCCGCTATCGTGTAGTGGAAGCCGAATTGAAAATCAAAAAAGTTGTGCAGAACCGTGCGGAAAATCAGAGCCAAAGCCGTGGCGTTCAGCGGCACTATCGACAGGTAGCACAGCATAAGGAACCACGAGCAGATGAACGCGTTTTTCTGCCCGAATATGGCGTTGACGTAAATGAATTCGCCGCCCGCGACGGGATAGCGCTTTATCATGTAGTAGTAATTTATTGAAATGATAATCAGGATGACGGCGGCGGCAAGCATGGCAAGAGCCATACCCAATGGACCGGCTTTGACCAAAAAGATTTCGCCGGGCATGATGAAAGCTCCCCAGCCGATTATGCAACCAAATGCCAATGCCCAAACGTTCAGCGGCGACAACTGCTTCTTTAAACCCTTATCGGACAAAACGAAGACCTCCTATAGCGAACAAAGCAGTAAAAGTATATCGACAGTTGCGCATTATAAAGCACTTCGACCGCTTAAGCAAATTAAAGCCAAAACTCAAGCGGTTACCCCCGACAAATTTGCAAGCGACGCCACGGTTTTCCTTTAACAATTCAGCCGCTGTCTGTACAATTTGCTCGAATCAAAAATTTGGGAGGCTACCAATAATGAGTGAGAAAAAATTTTTTATCAACGACGCCGAAAAAATCATCCCTGCCGTGAACGATTCGCCTTACAAAAGAATTTTGGCTATCGGCGACGTGCACGCGGCATTTGACAAGCTGCTGTCACTTTGGGAAAAAATTTCCGTCACGGAGGACGACCTCGTTGTCTTCCTCGGCGATTATCTTTACGGCTTGAGTGACAAAAATGTTGAGACGTTGCATTAGCTGATAGAACACAGGAAGCAAAAAAATATCATCTTCCTGCGCGGCAACGTCGACGAAACGTATTTGCACCATCTCTTCGACGACGACGGGAAAATTCATCAAAGGCTCAACAGCGGTGTTGCCCGCGCCATAAAAATCGCCGCTGTCAAAGAGCCGTACCTGCCGCGCGAAGTTTACGGCTTCCTGAAAGATTTGCCGCTGTATCATTGCGAAACTATCGGCGGACGAAAATATTTCTTCTGCCACGCCGGCATAAAGGTCGATGCCCCGCTCGACAGGCAGCCGAAAACTTATCTGATTGATCATAAAAATCTTTTAGGTTTTTACAGAGATTATTCGGGCAATGCCGTTATCGTCGTCGGGCACAAGAGCCCGAAAAAAATTTCCGCCAAAGTGCCGCGCCTGTTCGCCAACGCCACAGAAAAGCTCGACTTGTCAAAGCCGGTGAAAGTTCCCGGCAAAAATATCGTCATGCTCGACACGCACGCCAAGGAGGGCGGGCGACTTCCTTGCGTCGACATTCTTAGCGGCGAAGTGTGGCAAAGCGATAACACCGTCGACAGCATTCTTTTCGTCTGTGCGGGCAACACTTGCCGCTCGCCCATGGCGAAATACATCATGCGCCACCTCCTCGACCAAAAAGATTTGTCGGGCAAGGTGATTGTCGACTCGGCAGGTTGCGGAACTCGCGGCGGCAGAAACATGAGCAAAGATGCCCGCAACGTTTTGGATGAAGAACGAATTCCGCGCGACGCGCACGTCTCCAAACCATTCACCCCTGAAGACTACGACAAATTCAAATGCATCATTGCGCTCGACGAATACGTGTTGCGAAAGGCGAAGCGAATTGCCAAAGGCGACCCAGAAAAGAAAATTCGCCTCTTTACCGACGCAGACGGTTACAGATTCATCGTCGAAGACCCGTGGGGCACGGGCGACTATCGGAAGGCTTACAAGGAAATTCGTATTGGCTGCTCTTCGCTGATAAATGAACTTTTCGGATAATTGACGACTTAATCGGACAAAAAAACGGGCAGGCGGCTCAACGGCCTCTGCCCGAATTTTTTTTACGAATTTCGTATCAAAGCTGGTTGGCGAACCAATTTTGCTTGCCGATAAGCTCAACCAGCGCAAGCTGCTGTTCCGCCCAATACATGTCGCCTTCCTCGTCTTGATAGTACGCCTTCAAGATGTCGAAGGTCGTCGGGTCGTCCTGCGCGGCGATGACAATTTCCTTAAGCCATGCGAGCCCGTCCTTTGAAACTTGCAGGTCGTGCTTGAGATACTCGACGGCGTCGCAGATAACGGGCGCGGCTTGCTTGTCCTCCAGCTTGACTTCGCAACCCAAATCGATGAGGCGGTCAATGCACTTGGTGACGTAACCGCGTTCCTCGGCGGCGTGCTCTTCGTACTGCTTGGCAAGCTTGCTCAAGCCCTGCGCGGCGAAAATGCGCGATTGAATCAGATGCCCGTCGGCCTGTTGCGCAAGTTGCGTGACAATCGTCTGCAAGCCCGCGATAACTTTGTTGTCCATAAAATCTTCCTCTCCGTCAAGCGGGTCGTCGACGTAATCAACTTCGGAATAGCCCGCGTGCAAAGTGATTTGATGACGCAAGCCCGCCGGAATGAAATACGTTTCGCCCGCCGAATAAACTTTGCTTTCGCCGTTGGCAGTGAAGGTGCAAGAGCCGCTGACGACAATCGTCCACTGCGCGGCGTGTGCATGTTCGGGAAAGATAACTTCCTTTTCTGCGCTGACAAAGTATACAGTACCCGTCGACGTGTGGTCAACATGCGTGGTCAAGCCGTCGATGCCGTAATCGCGGCTTGGAATTTTTTTGATGATGTCGGGGAACATGTTATCACCTCAAAAAGATTTTATGCATTCAACGATATTATCTGCGTATTTTTTCGCCTTGTCGACGAGCGCAGCCTTTTGCGCGTCGATGGTGAGACCGGGGACGCACATCATGCCGCCGACAGTGAACAGTTTCTTGAAGTCGAGCTTGCACAAGGCCGCGAAGGCTTTAATCGGATAGCTGAACTCTTCGACGGTGTGAGCCATGACGCCCGTTGCCGAGTAAGCATTTTCGGGCGCGCCCGTCGTGACAGAGATAATGAACGCTTTGCCCGCCAACGCCGTGCCTTGCGAGCCGTAAGCCCAGCCGTGCTCCATAACCTTGTCGATGTAAAGCTTGAGCAGGCCGGGGACGCCGTACCAGTGCATGGGATACGCGAAGACGATGACGTCAGCCTTTTCGAGTGCCGCCTGTTCCGCCTTGATGTCGAAGTCGTAAGTCGGATAGAGTTCGTCGAGCTTGTGAATTTCGACTTGCGGCAGCCGCGCAGATATTTCGTCCAAGATTGTTTTGTTCGCGAGCGAAATTTTCAAATCGGGGTGCCCGCTGATAATCACGACGTTTTTCATTTGCCAATGGCCTCCTTGTAAGTTTTGAGCGTATTGTCGGTCGCCGTCGTCAGGAAGGAGGTATCGCCGCCGAGCGCAAGGAAACTCACGCCCAAATCGACGAAACGCTTAGCCTGGTCAGTCGTCAAGGCGATTGTGCCGACGGGCTTGCCGAGCTTGCGAATGCGCTTAATCATGTCGTCCATTGCCGCTTCGACTTCGGGGTGGAAGATGTTAAGCCCGTGCCCCATGTCGACGGACAAATCAATCGGGCCGAGGAAAACTGCGCCGACGCCCTTCGTAGTGGCGATAGCCTCCAAATTTTCCCAACCGCGCACGCTTTCGATTTGCGGCAGGATACAAATTTCGTCGACGTTGCGGTCAAGATAATCTGCGTGGCGACCGAAACGACCTGCGCGGACGGCCGTTGCTCCGAAGCCGCGATTGCCGCGCGGCGCGTAGCTTGCCCAATACATGATGTCTTCGGTCTCTTCGCCCGTTTCGACCTTCGGGATGATGATGTTTTGAATGCCGCCGTCAAGGAGCTGTTTAATGATGCCGGTGCCGGCTTGCGGAATGCGGACGACGGGCGTCACGTCGTAAGCGGCAATGGCGCGGGCGATATCAAGAATCGTGGTGACGGTGTGCCCGCCGTGTTCGCCGTCGACGAAAAGAAAATCGATATCGGCCGTAGCCAAAATCTCGGCGACTTCAGCGGACGTGGTCTCTTGCCCGACGCCGTATTGAAGCTTGCCCGCCTCGATACCGTGCTTGAACTTGTTGTACAGATAATCTTTTACCATCGGCATGAAAGAATCGCCTCCAAAAAATTTTTTCAAGTGTACAATAGTTGGCAGGCAACTTCAATTATCAAAGCGTCAAATGTGTAAAAGCAGAGGCTTGAGCGGTTCGGGCATGGCCGCCACGAAAAATTTTGCCATATCGCGCGGCGGGCAGTCCCACTTGTCCAGAGCCCAATCGCTGACGAATTCCGATACCGCTCGCATGAAAAACCTTATGCAGAAAAAAATTTCGGGCGACAGCTCGCGCAGGTGGTGATGAGTCTTTATCCACTCCGCCAACAAGTTAATCGCGTGGTCGTTGGTCGTGTAGCGGAAAGAATTTTGTCCGACGGCATTTTTGAGCAGGTTGACGTAAAAATTTTCGTCCTCCAAAATAATTTCCATCCACTTGCAGACGACGTCCTCGAACGAATCGCCGCGCCCGAAATTTTCCATAGACGCCTCGACGCGCCGATTGTAAATCCACGCCATCAAGTCGTACTTGTCGCGGAAGTGATTGTAGAATGTCGGCGCGGTGAGCCCGCAATTTTTAGTCAGCTCCTTGACCGTGATTTTGTCGACGGGCTTGAACTTCGCCAGCTCCTTAAGCGATTCAGCAAGCAATTCTTTTGTCGTGTGTCGCGTTATCATTTAAAATCCCTCCACTCAAAAAATAAATCGCCGCGCAGATTTTTGCAACCCGCTTTCAAAGAGGCAAAAAAATTATCCCCGCTCGTTTGAACGGGGATTTTTTTGAGGTCGGCAATGCGTATAAGCGTTTGTTATCTGCGAGTGCGCATCCACGGCGGGATTTCGATAATATCCGCGCCGCCGTCCTTAGGTTGAGCATTCGTGTTGCCGAAGCCGCCGCTGAAGGTTCCGAAGGGCGATTGGCGCAAAACGTCTTGAGCACGCGGAGGCGTCGGCTGCGGAGCTTGTTCTTGGACGGTCGGGCGAACGGGTTCGGGCTCGTCGTAAGCCTGTTCCTCTTCCTCCTCGTCGAAGCGCGTGGCTATGACTGTGACGGAAACTTTATCGCCCAAAGACTCGTCGACGCTGACGCCCCAAATGATTTCGGCATCGGGATGCGCCGCCTCTTGCACGGTCGTCGACGCCTCGTTGACTTCCATCATCGAAAGTGAATCGGTTGCGCCCATAATGTTCAGCAGGACACCGCGCGCGCCTTGCAAGCTGGTTTCCAACAGCGGCGAATCGATAGCGGCTTTGACGGCGTCGACGGTCGCATTTTCCCCCGAAGCCTCACCGATACCCATAAGAGCCGAGCCCGCGTTCTGCATGATAGACTTAACGTCGGCGAAGTCCAGATTAACCAGCCCCGGCACCGCTATCAAGTCCGAAATGCCCTTGACGCCTTGGCGAAGGATGTCGTCGGCTATCGTGAAGGCTTGCGTCATTGGCGTTTTCTTGTCGACGACTTGAAGCAGGCGGTCGTTGGGGATTGTGATAATCGTGTCGACGTTGCGCTTTAGGTTGTCAATGCCGATATCGGCGTTCTTCTTGCGCTTGGGCCCTTCAAAGGTGAAAGGACGAGTGACGACGCCGACAGTCAACGCACCGATTTCGCGAGCGCATTGCGCCACGACCGGAGCCGCGCCCGTGCCTGTGCCGCCGCCCATGCCCGCCGTTATGAAGACCATGTCAGAGCCGCGCAGGACGTTGATAATATCTTCGCGACTTTCCATGGCGGCCTTTTCGCCGATTTCGGGACGAGCACCTGCGCCGAGCCCGCGAGTCAACTTTTCGCCGATTTGCATGCGCTTGGGTGCCATCGCCTTCAAAAGTGCCTGCGCGTCGGTGTTGACCGCGATAAACTCGACGCCCTCCAAGCCCAAAGAGATCATGCGATTGACGGCGTTGTTGCCGCCGCCGCCCACCCCGATTACTTTGATTTTGGCGAACTGGTCTAAAGTGTTGTCATCAAGTTCAAACACACTCTCATTCCTCCATAAAACTTATTCAAGACTCCGAAGAGAAACTTTCCAAAGCTATTCGCCGTCATTATACTGTAAAATTTTCATTTGCAAAAGACTTCATGTCATAAAATTTTCAGCAAGCTGGTAGCCGCTTTAGAAGCGGAGGAACGGTAAGGACACGGCGATAAGTGACCGTCACTTTGAATTGGCATACAACATGGCAAGCAGATATTTCGCGGGCACGCCGATTATCGGCTTTTCGGGCGCGAACGGGTCAGTCAAGCCCTCTTCCGCACGCTGAATCGCCTCGACCTGCGCGGACTCGTCGCAAGCCTTCATCAAAAGCCGTTCGTGCTCAAAAAGTTCCTGTTCGGCCTTCAGTCGCGCCTTCAACCGCTTAAGCCGCCGCTCCCAATACGTTTCCTCTTCGACGTGCCGCGAATCGTGCTTGTGTATGGCCGACGAATGCCCGCGATAATCTTCACGCGTCGCGCCGAACTCCATAACCTCATAACGTCCGTAGGTGCTGGGGTAGCCGCAAAGATAATCGGGAACGCTCAATTCCTCGCGCACACGGTCAAGAACCCACGCTTCGTAAGCCGAATCGCTTTGCATGGCAGCGTAGCCCGCCTCCGAAATGACAACCGTCACCTCGTCACGACAGCGCGTAAAGTTTCGCGGAATGTTTTGCAGCTTGCCTTCAATGTAAGCCTTGTACTCGTCCGGCGTCATGTCTTGCGGCGAAGTTTCCTTGAGACCCTCGCGTGCCTCCGACAAAATCTCGTCGTAAGTCTTCGGTTTGTGAAAATTTTCAACGCGCCGCTCCAAATCTTCCATAAGCATGACCGCGCCGCCGATATAGCCGTTGTCCAAGCGAATCGCATTGTTCGCCATAAAAATCGCCTCCTTTGAAATTTTATCGGCAAGTGCGCTTTTTTCTTTTAGCGGCGTGATATAATCGGCAAAAATCTTTCGGAGGGATGAAAATGCGCGTATGGTTTTTCAAAGAGCGGTGGCTGTCTTCCAACGGTTGGAAAGCGGCTCATTACGCCGTCACAGCCCAAGGCTGCCACATGACTTGCGGAATAAATTTCCCGGACGCGATTTACATGGCGCACGACCTTATCGCTTGCTTGAAAGACGAAGACGAAAAATTTTATGACGAGCCCTTTGAATATCTTAACGACGGCATTTTCGATACCGATTCAAGAAATCTTTTTATCGGCGTGCTCGACCTCGACGTTGAACTTTTTCCGAATGGCGGTTGGTGCCGCGCAGGCGATAAGCCTCCGAAAATTTTTTGCCATATGCGTTGGAAGATGTTGCGGCGGGCATTTCAGCTGTCATATAAAAAATCTTTCGGAGAAGGCACAAATTCATGACGATTGACGAACTGTTTGCGAGTTACGAAATTTTTTCGTTGTCAAGCAGGAATTTTCGTGATTCGCGCCGAACCACCCTAGGGGGGTTGGGGTGGTTGAAAATCAGACCTGCCCTCCGCAGACCCCCTGCCTTTCCGGGAAAAGTTGAAATTTATAAATGGTTGCGGGGGAGGGTGCGCCTGTGACGATTGACGAACTGCTTGCAAGCTACGAATTGTTTGCAATGAATGATGTCGAGAAGGGTGAACGCTTTGAACGCCTGATGCGGAATTTCATGCTGACTTATCCCGCTTGGCGCGGAAAGATTTCAGAAGCTTGGCTGTGGAAAGATTTTCCTTTCCGTCACGACCTCGGAACGATTGATTTGGGAATTGACCTTGTTGCAAAGACTGTTGACGGCGAATTTTGGGCGGCGCAATGTAAATTCTACGCTGACACCACGATTATCGCCAAGCCCGCCGTCGATTCCTTTTTCTCGGAGGCGACAAGGACTTTCGGCGACGGGCAAAGCTTCGCCAAGTTCATCTGGATTTCGACGACCGACCGCTACACCGACAACGCCCGCGAAATGTTCAAGGGCAGAAAGCCCGCCGTTCAGATTATCGACTTGGCGACACTGCGCCGCGTGCAAATCAACTGGGCTCTGCTCGATAACGGCTTCAAAAGCGATGACGCCCGCATCATTCGGCACCTCCGCGACTATCAGCAAAAGGCTGTTGACGACGCTCAGGCTCACTATCAAAAGCACGCTCGCGGCAGATTAATCATGGCTTGCGGCACCGGCAAGACGTTCACCTCGCTAAAAATCGCCGAAGCCCTTGCGCCCGACGGTTTGATTTTGTTTTTGGTACCGTCAATCTCGCTTTTAAGTCAAACGCTCGAAGAATGGGCTGCCGACTCCGCCGAACCGCTTAACGCCGTCTGTGTTTGCTCCGATGAGACCGCCGCGCAGGACGCCGACGAAATTACCGATGTCAACCTCCCGCTCGACGCGACGACCGACCCCGATAAAATTTCCGACGCCTTGAACAATCTGCGCGGCAACGGCTTGACCGTCGTCTTTTCAACCTATCAATCCCTCGACAAGGTGGCGGCGACCAAAAACGTCTTCGACCTGATTATCTGCGACGAAGCGCATCGCACAACCGGCTCGTCCAAGGACACCGCGACTCAATTCACCGCCGTGCACTCCGACGACTTCATTAAAGCCCGCCGCCGCCTCTACATGACCGCGACGCCAAGAATGTTCACTTCCGACGCGCTCAAGAAGGCCGCCGCCAACGACATCAACGTTTGGTCTATGGACGACGAAAAAACTTACGGCGACGAATTTTACCGCCTCAACTTCGGCCAAGCCGTCAAGCTCAAGCTTTTGTCCGACTACAAGGTTATCGTCCTCACGCTCAACGAAAAAAAATCCGACGACCAAAAATCTGCCGACGCCAACTCAAAAATCAGCGGAACTATCAACGCACTCGCCAAAAAGATGACGCACGCCTCCGCCGCGCTCGCGACCGTCGACCCCGCGCCCATGCATACCGCCGTTGCCTTTTGCCCCACTATCAAAGACTCAAAAGCCATCGCCGCCGCCTTCGACGCCATTGCCAAATCGAAGCGCGACATCCTCGACGTTAAAGCCGCTCATGTCGACGGCACGCAGGACAGCCGTTTTCGCAACCAACAACTTTCTTGGCTGAAGACCACGCCCGCCGACGGCAACGCTTGCCGAATCTTAACCAACGTCCGCTGCCTGTCCGAAGGTGTCGACGTGCCCGCTCTCGACGCCGTTATCTTCATGGCGTCCAAAAAATCTAAAGTCGAAATCGTTCAAGCTGTCGGGCGCGTCATGCGCAAGGCTCCCGATAAAAAATACGGCTACATAATCATTCCCGTCGTCGTGCCGCTCGAAAAGAATCCCGAAGACGAACTCGCCAACAGCAAGGCTTACAACGTCATTTGGGACGTACTCAACGCCCTGCGCTCTCACGACGGACGCATCGACGTTTTCATCGAAGAAATTAAGTTACAACTCGCGCGCGGCGAAAAACCCAATGACAACGGCGACGGCGGTCACGTTTTCTTCGGCGGCGTCGACGACGAAGACGAAGACCAACCCTATCAGCTCACGCTCCATTTCGGCGAATGGCAAGATTTTCTTTACGCCCGCATGGTTGAACGCGTCGGCAACCGCCGCTATTGGGAACAGTGGGCTGCCGATATCGCGCAAATCGCGCAACGACACACCGACCGTATTAAAGAGCTTATCGCCTTCGACAACGACGCCCGCCGCAAATTTTACAATTTCGTCTACGACCTCCAGCAAAACTTGAATCCCGCCGTCATGCCCGAAGCCGCCGTCGAAATGCTTGCCCAACACATCATCACCCGCCCCGTATTCGAGGCTCTCTTTGAAAATTATTCCTTCGTCGAGAAAAACCCCGTCTCTCAAGCGTTGGAAAAAGTCCTTGCCGCCTTCGACACCCAAGACACCGACGACGAGGCCGCACGCCTTAAAAGTTTCGCCGACTCCGTTCGCGAACGCTGCCAAGCCGTTCACACCGCGCAAGACCGTCAGCAAGTCATCATCGAGCTTTACGAAAAATTTTTCCAAATCGCCGTGCCTAAGACCGTCGAACGACTCGGAATCGTCTACACGCCCGTCGAAGTCGTCGATTTTATCCTCCGCTCCGTTGACGCCGTCCTTAAGAAAAATTTCAAGCGCACACTCTCCGATAAGGGCGTCCACGTCCTTGACCCCTTCGCGGGCACGGGCACTTTCCTCGTCCGCCTCATTCAATCCGGTTTGATTAAGCCCCGCGACCTTTTCCGCAAATATCTCAACGAACTCCACGCCAACGAAATTGTCTTGCTTGCCTACTACATTGCCGCCGTCAACGTCGAAAACGCCTACCACGCCGCCGTCGACGCTAAAGGTTATCAGCCCTTTGAAGGCATTTGCTTCACCGACACCTTTCAGGCAGCCGAAAACGACGAACACGCTCAAGGGCAGACCGACTTCAAAGCTCTTCGCGACCCGCTGCACGAAAACGCCGCTCGCGTCAAAGAACAGCTCCAAACCCGAATCGAAGTCATTATCGGCAACCCGCCCTATTCCGTCGGCCAACGCTCCGCCAACGACAACAATCAGAATCAATCCTACCAAAAGCTCGAAGACCGAATCGCCGCGACCTACGCCGCAAAGACCGACGCCACCAACAAGAATGCGCTTTACGACAGCTACATCAAGGCTTTTCGCTGGGCAAGCGACCGAATCAGCGGCGGCGGCGTTATCGGCTTCGTCACCAATGCCGGCTGGCTCGACGGCGCGGCCATGGACGGCTTGCGCAAGTGTTTTGCCAATGAGTTCAGCGAAATTTACGTCTTCAATCTGCGCGGCAATGCTCGCACTCAAGGCGAACAACGTCAGCGCGAAAAGGGCAACGTCTTCGGCAGCGGCTCGCGGGCTCCCATTGCCGTCACGGTTTTGGTTAAGAAAGGGACTAGGGACTCGGGACTCGGGACTAGTTCAGATGAAAATACTACGTCCCCAGTCCCTAGTCCCCAGTCCCTAATCTTTTACCGCGACATCGGCGACTACCTCACTCGCGAACAAAAGCTTGACATCATTGCCCGCACGCCCGACGTCCTCTCCGACGACTTCAAGCCCCTCACTCCCAACGACAAGGCCGACTGGATTAATCAGCGCGGAAATCGCTTTGAAACCTTCATTCCGCTGCACGACAGTCAAAATCCCAAATACGGGAATTTGTTCAATTTGCGTTCAAGAGGGCTTGAAACCGGTCGTGACGCGTGGATTTACAACTTTTCGCGCGAAAAACTCCTCGAAAACGTTCAAACGACGATTGAATTCTATAATTCGCACGAATCGACCGAAATCGACCCGAAAAAAATTTCTTGGACGCGTGAACTTAAAAATGATAAAAATCGCGGGCTTGAAATCGATTTTGACGCAAAAAAAATCGTCGAAAGCCTTTATCGACCGTTTTGCAAGACAAATCTTTACTACGACGAGTATTTGGTAAATTATCCTGGTCAAATGCCGAAATTTTTTCCGACGGGGCGCGAAAACAATCTTTTAATCTGTGTTAGCGGCTTGGGCGGCAAAAAAGAACTTTCAACGATTATCACGGACAAAATCCTTGACTTGAACGCTTTGCATTCGGGCACGCAATGTTATCCGCTGTATTGGTACGAGGCGGCGGCGCAGGGCGGGTTATTCGGCGAAAATCTTCAGCGGCGCGACGGAATCAGCGATTTTATCTTGAATCGGGCGCAAAATCTCTTCGGGGACGTGACGCGGGAAGATATTTTCTATTACGTGTACGGATTTTTGCATTTGCCGAGCTATCGGGCGCGTTTTGGTGCCGAGCTGAAAAAATCCTTGCCGCGAATCATTTTGGTGGACGATGCGGACAAATTTTGGACGTTGAGCCGCGCAGGACGCGAGCTTGCCGAAATTCATCTGAATTACGAGCGGCAACCGGCACCGGACGGCGTGGAAGTGATTGGCACGGAGCGGGGACACTTCGCCGTGACGAAACTGAAGCTGTCGAAGGACAAGACGACTTTGACTTACAACGGCGACATCAAGATACGGAACATCCCGCCGCGCAGTTTTGAATACGTTGTGAACGGACGGAGCCCGCTTGAGTGGATAATCGACCGCTACCAAGTGAAGACGGACAAAGCGAGCGGAATAATCAACGACGCGAACGCATGGGGGCTTGAACACGACAATCCGCGCTACATTTTGGATTTGATATTGAGCAGCCTGACAGTGAGCTTGAAGACTTTGGATATCGTGGACGGCTTGCCGAGCGTGGATTTTGGCGGGAGGGAATTTTTATGAAACAGGCAAAGAAAACGAAATCCGAATCGCAAATCCGACCGCCGCTTACAGTTTTGAAGCGGAAAACGACGAAACAACTCTTTGAAGAGTTTTACGGCAAACCTTACGACGAAATCACGGCGCAAGACATCGGCGACGGCGCGGAAATTGATTTTGGCGAAGACGTCGGCGAGGAAGTCATCAAATGAAATTCAAACGCGGCGACATAATAAAATTAAATTTCAATCCGACAAAAGGTCACGAGCAAGGGAATTTTCGCCCTGCACTCGTAATGAATTTTTATCCGTTGCCCGGAGACTTGAATATCGTTTTGCCAATCACGAGCAAGGAAAAAAATTACCCGTTTGAAGTTGAACTTGACGACAGAACGGAAACTCAAGGCTGCATTTTATGCTTTCAAGTCCGCACGATAGACGCTAGCAAAAGAGGCGCGTATTTTTTGGAAAAAGCTCCCGAAGATATTGTCGAACAATGCGCAGAATACCTGTCTCGACTCATAAAAGCGGACATTTGAATCGATTGCGCAATAAAAAAGCTCTCGGCGAAGAGTCGGGGGCTTTTCTGTTTCTCGCAGTGTTTTGGGCAAAAATTCTTTTGACGCATTGACTTTTTGATTTTTTGCGTTTATCATTGGCGGCGTCGAAAAGAAATCAACTCACTTAGGAGCGTGATAGATTATGGCAGGAGAAAAATACACGGCGAAGGCGCAACAGGCAATGCAAGCGGCTCAACAGCTGGCGGCAATGCGCTACCATCAGGAATTTAACTCGTTGCATTTGATGTTGGCGTTGGCGAAGGAGCCCGAAGGTTTGCTCGCGACGATTTTCCAGGAATGTCAAACCGATTTGCCGATGTTCAAAGTCAACTTGGAGGCCGAACTCAACAAAATACCGAAAGTGCAAGGTCAGGAACGGCTCAGCATGGGCGTCGACTTGGCGCGCGTTATCGGGAAGGCGCGGGAATATGCCGCGTCGATGAAGGACGAATACATCAGCACCGAACACTTACTGCTTGCGCTGGTCACCGACGGCAAAAAGGAAGTTCAAGACATTGCCAACAAGTTTTTGCTCACGAAAAGCAAAATCGACGCCGCGATTAAAAATAATCGCAAACAGAACGTCACAAGCGACAATCCCGAAGAAACTTATCAGAGTTTGGCGAAATTCGGACGCGACTTGACTGCCGCCGCCCGCGCGGCAAAGCTTGACCCCGTCATAGGGCGCGACGAGGAAATCAGACGGACGATTGAAATTTTAAGCCGGCGCACGAAAAATAATCCCGTGCTTATCGGCGAGCCGGGCGTCGGCAAAACCGCTATCGTCGAGGGCTTGGCAAGGCGAATCGTGGCGGGCGACGTCCCCGAATCGCTCAAAAACAAAACGCTTTACGCTTTGGACATGGGCTCACTGATAGCGGGCGCGAAGTTCCGCGGCGAATTCGAGGAACGGCTCAAGTCCGTGCTCAACGAGATAACCAAAAGCGACGGGCAAATCTTGCTGTTCATCGACGAAGTTCATACGGTCGTGGGCGCGGGCAAGGCTGAAGGTGCAATGGACGCGGGCAATATCCTCAAGCCCATGTTGGCGCGCGGCGAGCTTCGTTGCATAGGCGCGACGACGCTCAACGAGTACCGCAAGTATATCGAAAAGGACACCGCCCTTGAACGCCGTTTTCAGCCCGTCATGGTCGGCGAGCCGAGCGTCGAGGACACCATTACAATCCTGCGCGGCATAAAGGAACGCTACGAAGTGCACCACGGCGTAAGGATTCGCGACGCGGCATTGGTCAGCGCGGCCACGCTTTCAGACCGCTACATTTCCGACAGATTCTTGCCCGACAAGGCGATTGACTTGGTCGACGAGGCGGCGGCTAAGCTTCGGACGGAAATTGAATCGTTGCCCGCGCCCATCGACGAGATTCGCCGCAAAATCATGCAGCTTGAAATCGAAGAGCAAGCCCTCAAAAAAGAATCGGACGCGGCGTCGAAGGACAAGCTTCAAGCAATCGTCGAGGAAATCGAAAAGCTCAAAGGGCAAGAAAAAATTCTTCGCGACAAGTGGGAGGCGGAAAAGCAATCAATCCTGCGCGTGCGCGCCATCAAAAAGGAAATCGACGAAGTCAACAACGAAATCGAAGAGGCTCAACGCGCTTACAACTTGCAAAAGGCATCGGAGCTGAAATACGGCAAGCTGCCGCAACTCATGAACACGCTCAAGCAGGTTGAAGACGAAATCGCCGCGCAAGCCGATTCGCGCCTGCTCAAAGAGGAAGTCGGCGAGGAGGATATCGCCAAGGTCGTAAGCAGGTGGACGGGCATTCCGCTTGCCAAAATGTTGACGGGCGAGCGCGAAAAGCTTTTGCACTTGGAAGATACCCTTCACGAGCGCGTTGTCGGTCAAGACGAGGCGGTTAAGGTCGTCAGTGAGGCTATCCTCCGTGCCCGCGCAGGCATCAAAGACCCCAATCGCCCAATCGGTTCGTTCATATTCCTTGGCCCCACGGGTGTCGGCAAGACCGAATTGGCTAAGGCGTTGGCGGAGGCACTCTTCGACGACGAGCGGTCGATTATTCGCGTCGACATGTCCGAGTATATGGAAAAGCACACGGTGGCACGGCTTATCGGCGCGCCTCCGGGCTACGTCGGCTACGACGAGGGCGGCCAGCTCACCGAGGCGGTCAGGCGGCGTCCCTACAGCGTCATTCTGCTTGACGAAATCGAAAAGGCTCACCGCGATATTTTCAACGTCCTGTTGCAGATTTTGGACGACGGGCGGCTCACGGACGGCAAAGGGCGCGTCGTCAACTTCAAGAACACCGTCATCATCATGACGAGCAATCTTGGTTCGCAGGAAATTCTTCAGCGCGCGAAAATCGGCTTCATCACGAACAAGGCTTTCGCGGAGGCGGAGTCGATTATCAAGGACTTGCTGAAAAATTATTTCCGCCCTGAATTCCTCAACCGCATTGACGATATCGTCGTGTTCAAGTCGTTGGCGAAGGAACAGGTCAAGGCTATCGCGGAAATTCTGCTCAAAACGTTAAGCGAGCGGCTTCAAAAGCAAATCAACGTTGAATTGACGTGGACGCCCGCCGCTGTCGACGCGTTGTCGGAAAAAGGTTTCGACGCCAATTTCGGAGCGCGTCCGCTTAGGAGGCTGTTGACTCACACGGTCGAAACGGAACTCAGCAAGAAAATTATCGCGGGCGAAGTCAAGGACGGCGACACCGTTGAAATCGACTTCGACGGCAAGCAATTCGCCTTCAATGCCGCGACACCCGTCAAGCTCGACAAATAAACCTCATCCCAACAAAAAAAATCCCCTTCCGCTTTGGAGGGGGATAATTTTTTTGCTCAAAAGTTTTTCACGGAATGGGGACGCCTTTAACCAACAGCCGAGCCTTCGCTCTGGCAAGTGCCGCCTCCGCACGGTCAATATCGATGTCGTCGTGACTCTTGGGCGCGCTCTTAAAGGTCGTGACGCGTTCGTTGGCGCGTTGGTAGGCTGATTTCGCGCGTTCAACGTCGATGTCGTCGGGCGTTTCAGCCGCGTCCGCAAGCACCGTGATTTTTTCGGGCGTGACTTCCATAAAGCCGCCGCTGACGAAAAGTTGAACTTCGCCGCCGCCTTCCTTAATCCTCATGACGTGCGGGATAAGTGCCGTCAAAAGGTTGGCATGCTTTGGCAAAATGCCCAGCTCCCCGCAAATCGAACGGGTTATCAGCATGTTGATATCGTTTTTGTAAACTTCGCCTTTGTCGGGCGTGGCAACCTCAAGCAGGATTGTGGCCATACGTCACGCCTCCTTGAGTTTCGCAGCCTTTTGAACGGCCTCCTCAATGCCGCCGACCATGTAAAATGCGTTTTCGGGCAAGTCGTCGTATTTGCCGGAAAGAATTTCCTTGAAGCCGCGAATCGTGTCCTTGAGCGCAACGTATTTGCCGGGCGAGCCCGTGAAGACTTCGGCAACGGCGAACGGTTGAGACAGGAAACGCTGAATCTTGCGCGCGCGGCTGACCGTCAATTTGTCTTGGTCGCTAAGCTCTTCCATGCCGAGAATCGCGATGATGTCCTGCAGCTCCTTGTATTTCTGCAAAACCGCCTGCACGCCGCGAGCCACTTCGTAATGGTCGCGCCCGATGACATTCGGGTCGAGAATACGGCTTGTCGAGTCGAGCGGGTCGACGGCGGGATAAATGCCCAGCTCCGCGATTTGACGGCTCAAAACTGTTGTCGCGTCCAAGTGCGTGAACGTCGCGGCAGGCGCGGGGTCAGTCAAGTCGTCAGCGGGGACGTAGACGGCTTGAACGGAGGTAATCGAGCCTTTTTTCGTCGAAGTGATTCTTTCCTGCAACGCGCCGACGTCCGTGGTGAGCGTGGGCTGATAGCCGACGGCGGAGGGCATACGTCCGAGCAAAGCCGACACTTCCGAGCCCGCCTGGATGAAACGGAAAATGTTATCGATAAACAGCAAAACGTCTTTGCCCTGTTCGTCGCGGAAGTATTCCGCCATAGTCAAGCCCGTGAGCCCGACGCGCATACGAGCGCCCGGCGGTTCGTTCATTTGCCCGTAGACGAGCGCGGTTTTGTCGATAACGCCCGACTCCGTCATTTCAGTCCAAAGGTCGTTGCCTTCGCGCGTGCGTTCGCCGACGCCCGAAAAGACCGAGTAGCCGCCGTGCTCCGTGGCGATGTTGTGAATCAGTTCCATGATAAGAACTGTCTTGCCGACGCCCGCGCCGCCGAACAAGCCGATTTTGCCGCCGCGAGCATACGGCGCAATCAAGTCGACGACTTTAATTCCCGTCTCCAAAATCTGCGTCGAAGTCTCTTGTTCTTCAAAGCTGGGGGCTTTGCGGTGAATCGGAAGCCAATGCTTATTGCCGACGGGCTTGGGGTTGTTGTCGACGGTTTGACCGAGGACGTTGAAGACGCGGCCGAGGCACTCTTCGCCGACGGGCACCGTGATGGGCGCGCCGGTATCTTCCGCCTCCATGCCGCGAACAAGACCGTCCGTCGAGCTCATTGCTATGCAACGCGTGACGCCGTCGCCGAGGTGTTGCATGACTTCAGCCACGAGGTCGATTTCGACGTTGCCCGACTTGCCTTTTATAGTTACGGCGTTCAAAATTTCGGGCAGTTCGCCGACGGGGAATTCAATGTCGATGACCGCGCCGATAACCTGAACAACTTTTCCTTTCGCCAAATTTTTGTCACTCCTTTATGCGCATTGTCAGTCGTCGTAGCCGTGGCGGCGATTGTGACCATAGCCGTTGTCGTCGTCGTGGCGGCGGTTGTGACCATAGCCGTTGTCGTCGTCGTAGCCGTGGCGGCGGTTGTGGCGATAGCCGTCATAGTCGTCCACTGCAACGAATTGCGGCTTGTCGACGTTTGGAACATCGGCGAAGGTCGCGGCGAAGGTTGGCGTCGACGTAAGCACCAACAATGCGGTAAGAATCAAAGCTTTGTACTGCATGGTAAAACTCCCTACTCAAGCGCGTTGGCACCGCCGACAATCTCGTTGATTTCGTTGGTGATGCCCGCCTGCCTGACTTTGTTGTAAAACAGATTGAGCCGCCCGACAAGTTCCTGCGCGTTATCGGTAGCATTGCTCATGGCGTTCATGCGCGAAGACAGCTCGGAGGCGGCAGAGTGAAGCATTGCGCCGTAAATCCGCGTTGCAATTCTGCGCGGCAGGAAGTCATTTAGAATCGTGACGACGTCCGGCTCGTAAATGTATTCCTCTTTGAGCGTCGCGCTTGCCTTGGCGTAGTCGTCGGTGACAATCGGCAGTAGCGTCACGTCATCGGGCGTGCAGCTTATCGCGGACTTGAACTGCGTATAAATCAGCGTCACGTCGATAATCTCGCCGCTCTCGAAGCGGTCGATAACGATGTCGGCAATTTCCTTGGCGTACTTGTAATCGGGTCGCTCGCTTATGCCGTGATAGCTTTTGATGATGTTGTAGCCGCGCTGTTTGAAATGGGTCGTCGCGCGCCTGCCGACGGTGATAAGTTCGATGCCGTCAATGTAATCTGCGTCGTTGTATTCGCGGGCAACGTTGACGTTGGTGTTTGAAGTCGCGCCGCCGCTTTTGTGAGTCGCCTTGGCAATGGAGCCCGTCGCGCTCATTTGACGCTGTTGCTTGGCAGTGCGCTTGCCCGAAGGCTTTATGCCCTTGAGAGCGTCGAAATTTTTCTTGTGAAAGTTTTCGTCGTCGCCGTCGTCGTCGTCCAGGGAAGTGCCGCTGTCGGTGCCGTCGTATTCAATCGTATCGTGCGCCGATTTGAAGACGTTGCTTGAAAACGAGCCCGCCAGCCCCTTGTCGGACGCAATGACGATGAACAGGAACTTGCCCGCGCCCTCCTGCTGTTCGGCGATAAGGTCGGCGCGCGTCTTAACAAACGGGTGTTCGTACTCTTGCCCGCGCATCTGCGTCATGACCCGCCGCATTATCTCCTTGGTCTTGGCAACGTAAGGCAGATTCCTAAGCAGTGCGTCGCGTGCCGCATTGAACCGCGAACGCGCTATCATGTCCATTGCGTTGGTTATCTTCTGGATGTTCTTGACGCTTCTGATTCGGCGGCGTATGTGTTGTAAATTTGCCATTTACCCCACCGCCTCAGCCTTCAGCCTTGTAGGTGACTGTCTCTTTGAATTCGGTAATGGCGGCTTTGATTTCGGCTTCCAGGGCGTCGTCGAGCTTCTTTTGTTCGGCGATTTTCTTTCCGATTTCGGGATGATTGGTGTGCATGAACTTCAGGAAGTCGTTGTGGAAGGTAACAACCTTGTCGACGGGAATGTCCGTCAAAAAGCCTCTAACCGCCGTGAAAATCGTCAAGACTTGGTCTTCGACGGCGAGCGGCGAGTATTGCGATTGCTTAAGGGTCTCAACCATGCGCGCGCCTCTGTCGAGCTGTGCTTTGGTTGCCTTGTCGAGGTCGGAGCCGAATTGCGCGAAAGCCGCCAGTTCACGATATTGGGCAAGGTCAAGGCGCATGGTGCCCGCAACTTGTTTCATTGCCTTAATCTGCGCGGAGCCGCCGACACGCGAAACGCTCAAGCCGACGCTGATAGCGGGACGAATGCCGCTGTAGAACGAGTCGGTCTCAAGCATTATCTGCCCGTCCGTGATTGAAATGACATTCGTGGGAATGTAGGCGGAAACGTCGCCCGCCTGCGTTTCGATAATCGGCAAAGCGGTTATCGAGCCCGCGCCGAGCCTGTCGGAAAGTTTTGCCGCGCGTTCGAGCAGTCTGGAGTGCAAATAGAAAACGTCGCCCGGATAAGCTTCACGCCCCGGAGGACGCCTCAACAGCAAGGACATTGCGCGATAAGCCGCCGCGTGCTTGGTCAAGTCGTCGTAAATGCAGAGGCAATGCCCGTGCTTTTCGTACATGAAGTATTCCGCCATGGTGACGCCCGAATAAGGCGCGAGGTATTGCAACGGAGCGGAGTCGGCAGCCGTCGCCGCAACGACGATTGAATATTCCATTGCGCCGTGGTCTTCCAACGTCTTGACGACGCGGGCAACCGTCGACGCCTTTTGACCAATAGCAACGTAGACGCAGATACAATTCTGCCCTTTCTGGTTGATAATCGTGTCGATAGCGATAGCCGATTTGCCGATACCGCGGTCGCCGATAATCAATTCGCGCTGTCCGCGCCCGATAGGCACGAGGGCGTCGATAGCCTTCAAGCCCGTCTGCAGCGGCTCATGAACAGATTTTCTGTCGGCGATACCGGGAGCCTTGAACTCAACGGGACGCGCCTTTGTCGTTTGAATGGGGCCTTTGCCGTCAATCGGACGACCGAGAGCATCGACGACGCGCCCGATCATGTTTTCGCCGACGGGCACCTGCATGATTCTGCCCGTGCGCTTGACGGTCGCGCCTTCCTTGATTTCGTTGTCGCGTCCGAGAATAACCGCGCCGACGTTGTCTTGTTCAAGGTTTAGGACGAGCCCGAAGATGTCGTCGCCGAAGTCAAGCAATTCGCCCGCCATAGCCTTATCGAGCCCGTGAATGTGCGCTATGCCGTCACCAATCTCAATGACCGTGCCGACTTCGTCGACGTTCAAATCGACGTTGTAGTTTTTAATCTGTTCCTTGATTATCGCGGTAATTTCATCAGGATTTATCTTCATACTTGATTCGTCACCTCTCTAGTTCCGCATGACCGCTTGAAGGGCACGCAGACGACCCGCAGCCGAGCCGTCGATACGTTTGTCGCCGATTTTTAAAATGACGCCGCCGAGGATTGAGGCGTCCTTGTGCGTGCGGATTTTGATTGTGCGCCCCGTGAGCGTCGTGAGCTTTTTGATTAGGGCGTCCTGTTGTTTCTTCGTCAGGTTGAAAGCCGTCGTCACGTCCGCGATTAGAATGCCCTGTTCCTTATTCTTAAGCGAAGTGAAAATGTCGTAGATTTCGTTGAAGACGCCGATACGTTTCTTGTCGACGAGGAGCATAAGGAAATTCATGACGGTCGCGGAAATTTCTTTGTCGAACGCCTTGACGAGCAAATCTTTCTTCGCCTGCTGCGGGATAAGCGGGTTTTGGAAGAACTTGACGGCTTCGGGCAGGGCAAAGACGTCTTCGCGCACCTTGGCGAGGTCTTTGTCGTAGCCGTCGAGATTTTTTTCTTCCTTGGCGATTTCAAAGATAGCCGTGGCGTATTTGGAGGCAAGTTGGATATTGAGCACGTTGCCGCCTCCTTACTTCAAGTCCGCAAACATTTCTTTATTCAGGCCGTTGATGAATTCGTTGACGAGTTTGTCGTTTTCCTTGGTGTCGATGTTTTTGGAAACGACTTTGCCCGCCGCCGCCAAGCTGAGCGTGACGATTTGCGACTTCATGTCCTCAAAGGCGCGACTGCGTTCACTTTCGATTTCGGCCTGCGCGACTTGCTTCATGCGTTCGATTTCCTTGCGGGTTTCGGCAACGGCTGCGTCGTGTTCTTGCCGAGCGGTCTGATTCGCCTTGTCGACGATGTCTTGAGCCTTTTTGTGCGCGTCGGCGAGCTGAACTTTGTAGTCGGCCAAGGTTTGTTCCGCCGCCTTACGGTCTGCCTCCGCCTTTTCCAAGTCGTTGCGGATTTTGTCCGAGCGTTGTTGCAAAAGACGGGCGACGGGCTTGTAAGCGACTGCACGCAACAGCACGACGAGTATCAGAAAGTTGAGAATCTGCGCGAGAATCGTTGCGTTAATTTCAATCAAAACAAATCACCCCTTTAATTACGCATTGCGCGTTACGCATTACGCATTAAAGAAGCGGGTTGGCGTAGAGCATGATGAGCGCGACGACCGTTGCGATAATCGCCATAGCTTCAATCAAGCCGACGGAGATAAGCGTGTTGGTGAAGAGGGTGTTCTTCGCTTCGGGCTGACGCGTGATGCCGTCGATGAATTTGCTCGTGACCAAGCCGTCACCGACGCCCGCGCCGATTGCCGCCAAGCCCATGGTGATACCCGCGCCCAAAAGTGCTGCTGCTACCATAATCGCATGTTCCATTTTAAAAAGTCCTCCTTAAAAATTAAATCACAAATCGGGATAGAATTCGTCGGACAAGTCGCCGTAAAATTTTTCGCCCGTCGCCAAGCAGAAAACGATTTCCGCCAGCCTGACCAAAGCCTCGCCTTCAGCACGAGTAGCGTCGCGCTTTAGGGGATTAAGCTTGCCGTTGACGAGCGTGAAGAGTTGCCGAGTGTCTGTGTTGAAGGCTAAAACCGTATGCATTTTGCCGGGGCTTATCGCGGCCGAGTTGCGGTCGGCGTCGTTGACGCTTACCCACTCAACGGCAATGACGTAAGCCGGCGGCGCGTCGACTTTGACTTTAAGCGAATCTCTGACAAGATACCTGCCGACGCCTTGAAAACCGTCGAACAAGATGTAATTCCTGTCGCCGTCGAGGTATTTGGGATAAACCGTCGCCGATGCCGCCGATTGAATCAGAATCACCGACAAGATGACAATCGCCGCGGCCGCTTTAAAAGCGGCAGAACAGATAGCGCGCCGTGCCGTCTGATAAAGGAAACGTAATCGCCGCGCCGGAACGAAATGCCTGCGCATTTCTAGCCCACTTATAGCCGCGAAAAATTTTTTCGGCACAAGTTTGCCCCCCGTTTAGTCGGCGTGGTCTTCCTTAACCGCGTTGGCAAGGTACGCCATTGAAAGCATTGTGAAGATAACCGCTTGCACGCAGCTGATAAAGATACTGAACGCCAGCCACGCAACCGACGGTATCGGCATCCAAATCGGCATGAGCTTGAGCAAAACGATGATTAGAATTTCGCCCGCGAGAATGTTTCCGAAAAGACGGAAGGCAAGCGTTATCGGCTTTGCAATTTCCTCGATCATGTTGATGATGACGAAAACCGGCGTGGGTTGGAAAAAGTGCGCAATGTAATGACCGCCCTTGAAGTACAAGCCGAGGCAGTGAACGATACAGACTACCAGCAGGGCAAGTCCGAGCGTCGTGTTCAAGTCGTTGGTTGGCGACGCCATGAGCGGCACGAGTCCGATTAGGTTGCTTGCCAACAGGAACATGAACAGCCCGACGATAAGCGGCGCAAGCATACGCCCGCGACTGCCCATCATTGCGTCGATTTGGTCGTGAAGCCACAGGATAATCATTTCGACGAAATTTTGCCAGCCTTGCGGAATGACTTTCAGGTTGCGCGTAGCCAGACACGCGACCAAAAGCACGATGCCCATAGCCAGCCACGTCATCTTGAGCGTTTCGATGTTGAACGTCAAGCCGAGGAACTGAATCGTCTCGCGGACACCAATTTCATGCATAAATTCACCTCCTTACAAAAAAATTTTTCAAGCCGCGTTAAAGAACACCTCCTTTATCTTTTACGCCAACCGCGCAGATTTTTTTGCCGTAAAAAATTTCCGAGCTTAAAACTTTCGTTTGAGTTCGGAACGAGCCAGGACGAAGAGCGATGCAAGATAAAACACGCCAAAAGAAATTGCCGCCGCCAAAAACAATTCGGTGGAAATGTGAACGGCGACCGCCAAGACGACGAAAATCATTCCGAGCCGCAACAACAAACCAATCAGCATGATTTTTTTCGCTTGAGGCGCGGGGGAATTTGCGGCCGCCTCCAAGCGCGCTGCCGTCGACAGGAAATAAAAAAAGTTCAACAGCGCACCAATCAAGACCGCTCCGCACAAACGAAGCTGACCTGCCGAAATTAGTTGCAAAGACAAAACTGCTGCGACTGCCGAAAAAACTTTCCAATTTTCCTTGAACGTGCTTAATACCTGTCTCATGCCGTCAACACTTCGACGCCTTAAAGATTTTCCCTTCAAAAATGTTAAAAATCCGTAAGCAGGCGGCGCAAGCGTGACGAATTGAGTTGTCGGCTCCGATTCAGCGTTGTCTACCTACTTTCTTTGTGCGGACAAAGACCCGCTTTAAAAGCGGGGGAACAGTGTGGAAACTGTTCAACCTCTTAAACCGTCGAGAAGTTTAAGCGTGCCATCCGGATGCAAACCTCATGCCTCGCGCATTCGCCGGCGGCGCGCGTCCTTGCGCGCCTCATCCTCTGCAACGTATCATTACAAAAAAAATCCCGCCTTCCGACGGGAAAAAGTTTTTTATGTTAAGCGTCGAGTTTCTTGGCGAGCAGCTGATTGACCAGCTGAGGATTGGCTTTGCCCTTCGTGAGCTTCATGACTTGACCGACCAGCGCGCCGGCCGCTTTTTTCTTACCGCCGCGATATTCTTCGACTGCCTTGGGATTTTTGGCAATGACTTCGTCGATAACGCCTTCAAGCGCACCCGTGTCCGTGATTTGCACGAGCCCCTTGTCCTTGACAATCTGCGCGGGCGAGGCGGGCGACTTCCACATTTCGGCGAAGACGGTCTTGGCTATCTTGCCGCTTATCGTGCCTTTGGCGATTAGCTGAATCATTTCGGCGAGGCGTTTTGCGTCAACGGGCGAGCGTTCAATCGTCAAGCCGTCGGCGTTCAAGTTCTTGGACAAATCGCCCATAATCCAGTTGGCGGCGGCTTTGGCGTCGGCTCCGGCGTCAACGACCGCGTCGAAGTATTCAGCCATAGCCCGCGAGCTTGTGATAATCCCCGCGTCGTATTCGCTCAGCCCGAACGTTTCAATCAAGCGCGCGCGACGAGCGTCGGGCAATTCGGGCAAAGACTTCCTGAACGCCTCAATCTCCTCATCCGTCGTGACAATCGGCGGCAAATCGGGTTCGGGCATGTAGCGGTAGTCATGCGCGTCTTCCTTAGAGCGCATCGATTGCGTAATGCCCTTTTCGGGGTTCCAAGTGCGAGTCTCTTGAATAATCTTGCCGCCGTCGTCGAGAACTTCAGCCTGCCGCTCAATCTCATAGTTAATCGCGTCTTCGAGAGCCTTGAACGAATTGATATTCTTCATTTCGGTGCGCGTGCCGAGCTTGTCGCTGCCGACGGGGCGCAACGAAACGTTGATGTCTGCGCGGAGGTTGCCCTCCTCCATGCGGCAGTTGCTTACGTCAATGTATTCAAGGATTGACTTAATCTTTTCCATGTAGGCGCGAGCTTCGGCGGCGGAATGCATATCGGGTTCGCTGACGATTTCAATCAGCGGGACGCCCGTGCGGTTATAGTCGACGTTCGAGCTTGCCGAGTCTTTAATCGTCGTGCCGCTATGTACCAGCTTGCCCGCGTCCTCCTCCATGTGTATGCGAGTGAGGCGGACGGTCTTGCGCACGCCGTCGACGTCAATCTCAACGTGTCCTTCGTAGGCTATCGGCAAGTCGTATTGCGAAGTCTGCCAATTCTTGGGCAAGTCGGGGTAATAATAATTCTTGCGGTCGAACTTGCTGTACTTGTTGATTTTGCAGTTGGTGGCGAGCCCGGCTTTTATAGCGAATTCGACGACGCGCCTGTTGACTGTCGGCAAGACGCCCGGCAAGCCGAGGCATACGGGGCAAACGTGAGTATTTTGTTCCGCGCCGAATGTCGTTGCGCATCCGCAGAAAATTTTCGTCGCGGTCTTCAGTTCGCTGTGAATCTCCAATCCGATAACGGCTTCGTATTCCAAATCTATCACTCCTTTTACTTGCGGCAGATTTTACAACGTCGCACCGATTCGCGCAACAAAAAATCTGTCAGCCCCTAAATGCAAGAATCCCCCGACCGCAATCGAGGGATTCTTTTTGCACAGCCGCCCGCCTTTGGCAAGCCCGCCGCCGAAAAGCAATTAGGAATGTGGAATTAGGAATGAGGAATGACAACGTTGCGTTTTAAATTCCTCATTCCACATTCCTAATTCCTAATTGCCTTTAGTCCATTTCCTTCACGTGCGAAAGGATGAACTCTCGCTCTGCCGCCGTCAACCCGTATTTATCGAACAGCCGCTCGTCCAGCTCCGTCACGCTCAAGCTCCAATCGATGTCACTGCCCGTCGTGAAATCTTGCAACGGAACCTTTGCCCACGTCGCCGGCGGATTGTGCTGTGTCACCTTCAGGATGCCCAGCATAGCGCGGCAAAATCGGGTCTTGATGTATGCTAGGCAGGCCTGTGCTTCCGCCTCCGTATCGAACGCTCCGACGCTGATAAAGGTCTCTGTGTGGCCGACAAGCGGCGAGCCGACAAGCGGCGAGCCGACAAGCGGCGTTACCAACACTTCACCCAATGCACCACTGCCGTTAGATTCGGGAACCAAAACTTTCCACTTTTCCAGCGGCGTAGGGTTGTTGACCCAATCGCGGCGAAAATATTTGCAAACGCGTACATTATTCAATCGACCGTAAGCTTGAATGTATTCGCGACCGTCGTCGGGTTTTTCGTCGAAAAATAAATCCGTGAATGTCTCGATAAGGCTTGTTGCAAAATCGTTGGCGTGACCTTCGGAAATAATTTTGATAGCGTCAGGATTATCATCGTGAAATTTTTTCGTGAGCCGATAAATCGTTTTGGAAAAAACAATGTCGCTGAGCGGTTGGAAATTCGGATTGTCGACGCAAACTTTTTGATGAATGCCGCGCAACTCTTCAAAGGGAATGAATGTCCCAATCGCGCCGAAGTTTTGATTCGCGTCGCGTAAAGTTATGACAATGCCTCCCTTGATGTCGGAGTCGGGGAAAAGTTTTTTTTCGCTGTCTTCGTCCGAAATATATTTTGTGCTGTCAGGAAAATATCGGACAATCTTAATATGTTTGTCGCAGAGCATTTCTTGATTAAATTCTTTTGGCGTTGCACCCGCATTGAAGAGGCACCGCGCAGGATGAATCAATGAAACTCTGTCGGCAAGGTTGAAAGCCGTCTTCAAAAACAAATGATAGATAGGCGGATTGAAGTTGCCCGTGCTTGTCGTTGATTGATAGGGCGGGTTGCCGACGACGGCGTCGAAAAACATTTTACCGACTCCTTTGCTCCAAAATTGCGCGTTGGTTATTTGCTTGAAGAAAACTTGCGGATTGTTCTTGAGGGTGTCGATGATGTTCGGGAAGTGTTTGGCGTGCACGACGACTTTGTCACGGTAGCCGCGCAGGGTGCGTTGCGTGATTTTTTCAGCCATGGGCGTCTTGCAGAGTGCAAAGACGTTATTGGCGACGGTCAAATCCCAGAGGCGGCGGCATTCGGCGAGCGGGGTATTGTCTTCGACGAGGTTTTTGGCTTCGAGGCGGGCGCGATAGATGCTGTAGGCGACGTAGAGCGGATAGAGGCCGGTTTTGGAATTAATTTCGAGGATTTTGCTTTCGGGCGTGAAGTCGTCGGAATGAATGCGGCAAGGTTTGTCGGTGTCGTCGAAGAAGCAGCCGCCGAAGACGGAGGCGAGGTGCAGATTGACGACGCGCCACGGCGTGAGGACGGTTTCCTTGTCGGGGTTCTTGAAGGTGGCGAACAGCGCGGCGATGGCTTTGACGCGAGCGGTCGGGTTGAGGTCGTCGGCAGCCTTGGCGCGTTCGCGGACTTCGTTGCCCGTGCCGATGAAAATGTCGGGGTCGTAGTATTCGACGAAGTCGGCGAAAATTTCTTTGGTGACGCCCTTAGGCATGAATTCTTCCCAGGAGGCGTCGTCGACGAGAGCGGCGAAGCGGTCAATAGTGATGTCGTCTTCGAGCTTAACGTCCGCGCCGTAGATAAGCAAGGGCATTCGGATTGAGACTTGCCGCAAGATTGAAATGGCTTTGAGGCGTTTGCGTTTCTGTTTGGCGAGTTCTTTTTGTTCGGGCGTAAGTTCGCGCTTAGCTTTGTCGATTTTTTCGCGCTTTTCCTTGTCGACGCCCTGCTTGTTTACGTCAACGTCTTTGGCGGCGGTGGCGGAGGAACCGATACGGGCTTTGAGGTCGTCGAATTTCTTCATGTCGAGGTCGTTGAGCTTTAGGAGCTTGTCGTTGTAAAGGCAGTTATCGTCGAAGCCGTTGCGTGCGGCGCGTTCAATCCAAGCGCGTTTGAGTTGAGTGAGGAGCTTGTCGGCGGTGTAGCGCATATGGGAGCCGCTTAGGGAGATGACGGGGCAAAAGTTGAGCAGTTCGCCGAGAACAGCGCGGTCGCCGTCCTTAGTCTTGCCCGCCTTCGGAGAAATGGTCGCGGCTTCGGTAATCATTCGGAGGGTGCGGTCGGGCGCGAAGTCGAAGACGAAACAGTTGGTCTTTACTTTGCCGCCGAGTCTGCAAGGGCTTTGGACGCGGAAAATGGTTTGCAGGTAGCTTGCGGCGGAAGTCGCCTTGCCGCCCGCCAGATAAAGCACGGCAGTCCATTGCGGCACGGTTACGCCCGTCGTGAGCTTGCCGCAGGAAAGAGTTATCGTGAATTCGTTGGCAGCGATGGCGTCCTTGACCAGTTCGAGGGCGTTGGTGTAGTTGTTGTCGTCGTCGCCGTCGCCCGCCACGTTGACAATTTCGTAGTAGCAAAAGGCGGGATGGTCTTTGAGCATTGCGCTGAGGGCGCGTCCTTCCTTGACGCCGGGGACAATCCAAAGCGTGTGCTTGAAGAGTTCGCGGAAGGCGGGCTTGGAAAACGGGTAATTGTTATCGCTTTCCATGCCGAGCATGTCGAGGAATTTTTTAACGTCGCGCTTGTGAACGAATCGGCCGCGTTTGTCGGTGCTGAAGAATTCGCGGAAGTTAAAAGCCTTGTCGTCGTCGTCAATGTAATTGAACGCCTTGCCGAGGTCGTAGGTGTAGATGTTCATTTTGGGCAGGTCGTCGTAAGGATTTGAGTCGCCGCCGTGCTCTTCGTCCCAATCGGCCTTTGCCTTTTGTTCGCTGACGTAATCCCAAGTAAAAACGTTGTCGCCGTAGCGTTCGAGGAGGTTGAAGGGCGTGCCGCTTAGTTCAAGGCGTTTGGTGGTCGGCTTGATGAGTTGCGCGATAACGTTCTTGCCGATTTTGGTAGTGGTGCCTTCGTGCGCCTCGTCGATGATAACGAAGTCCCAATCCAAATCTTTGTTGAAGACGTCAGAATTCTTTTTGACTTTGCCGCCGACAACGTCAGAGCCGCGCAGGTCTTGAATGGAGGCGAAGTAGACGAAATTTTTTCCGCTTGCGAGCAGCTGATTGAGCGTCTTGCCTTGAAACTTTGAGCCGAAATCGAAACCGGTATCGCCGTGAAAAATTTTCGGGAAGTCTTCAAACCAGTTGGCATTGACGACGGGGCGATGCGTGATGACGATGGTTTTGGCGAAGTTCATGCGCTTGACGACTTCGAGGGCGCAAAGGGTCTTGCCGAAGCGCATTTTGGCATTCCAAAGGAAATCGTTGCCCTTCTTGAAGTGCTTGACGGTGAGAGCAATCGCCTCCTCCTGTTCGGGTCGGAAATCGATATCGTCGGGCGTTTCGAGCGTTTTGGCGGCGAGTTTGTCTTTGACGGTTTTGATAGCGGCAATGGCGGTGTCGAGGTCGATTCTGAACCATTCGCGCCCTTTCGAGCCGCGCAAGTTCGTCCGGTATCTTTTCAGCACGCGGTGGACGTGATAATCGCGGAAAGACTTATCGCCTTCGACGGCAAGCTCGGTGTAAAGGAGGTTGAAGGCAATGCCGGCGGTGGTCGTGTATTGTTTGATTCGTTCGTTGGCGGCGGCGTTTAGGGCGCGGCAATTCGGCGGAAAGGAATCTGCGCGGCGGTCGGTCGTCAAGGTGGTGTCGCCGATTTTGAGGCGTCCTCTGTGCGCGGCGTCGGGTATCGAGAAAATGTAAATCAGCTTGTACTTGAAGGCGGCATCGAATTTCATTTCTGCGCTCCTTTCGTGAGACTTATGAACTCCACGACTTCACCCGTGCGCCAGTCGAGTATTTTGCAGTTCGCGCCGCCGAAAAGGTTTGCGTTTTCCTGGAAGGGCGGCGAGCCCGTCAAACCGTCCATTTGCCACAGGTTCCACGATATGACGTCGGCAACTTCGCGCCAAAAATTTTGCGGCGGCTTGCAAGTGAACTTGTCGGCGAAATATTCGACGACGGTATCAAAGACGTTGCGGCGGGCGAGGAAGAGGTTATCGCCTTGGAAGTCGTAACCGTAGACGCTTTGCACGGCGCGCAGAGCCCATTCCGTCCAGTCGTTGAGGGTTTTGGTTTCCGCGTTGACGAGGCGCAGTTTTCTATCCAAAAGTCCAATGCGTTCGGCGAGGGGAATTGTTTCGCCCGTGACGACGTTGTAGCGGCTGCCGAGGTAGGGAGCTTCGCCGCAAGTTATTTCGAGGCGCGGCGAGGTGACGTAAACTTGCCACAGCGTTTCGTTTTCGGCTAGCCACTTGGCAACGATGGTATCGGCGGGCGTGTCGTTCATTGCCGGCGAAATTTTGCTTTGCCCAAACCACGCGGCGGCAATCTTTTCAAAATCTCCGTCGATAATCGCTTTAGTGGTCGGCGAGTCGTCTTTGAACTTGTAGCTGTCCTTGAGCCACGGCGTGACGATATTCCTAAGCCAAGCGGTGTCCGTCACGTCGTTTTGAAGGCGGCAGATGTCGGGCGGCGTGAAAATTTCTGCGCGGTCGCGAGTGCGTTGCTTTTGATGCGCGCGAAGTTTTTCATGGCGCGGACGAATCAAATCAACATGTTCGGCTTGCATTTCGCGGTTGCCGTGTTCGCCGTTCGCCCAGAGGATATTTTTTTCGGTCGTCCTGTCTTTGAGGAGGATGTTTAAAATTTCGTTGTTCATTTCCGATAAGGTTTCACTTTCCAATAGTCGACGAAGGCATCAGCCAAAATCCAACCGTCACAGGCTTTGAGGCGCGAAAATTTTTCGGTATCGCGGAACATGAGCCAAAGCCTTGCGTCGACGTGATAAGCGCAACCCTTGAAGCCGTATTGGCGGAAAATGATTTTCATGGCGGCGTTCGTCCAGAAAGTGGCGTGAACGGGCTGCAGGTAGAACCAATTCGGGTCGGCGGGCACTTCTTCGCAAACAAGCGTGTGCAAGGCGGCAGTCCCGTCCGCTTTGAGGAGCGCGAAAATTTTTTCGACGTCGCTTGCGCCGAGCAGGTGTTCAAAGACCGAACAGGTTATCACGAAGTCGAAACTTGCGGGCGTCAAGTCTTCAGCCGTCAAGTAGCCTTCGTCGGGTCGAGCCATATACGCGTCGAATTTTTTCAGCCACGGGCGGCACATGTCGGCGAGTTTGCCGTCACCTGCGCCGTAGTCGACAGCCCGCGCAGATTCGTCGAGTACGCCGTGCTTAACCAAGTCGTTGAGCACATTGGCTTGAGCCTTGAGGCGCGGCAACCAATTCGGGTCGACGGCAAGGGCGTCGGTGTGCTGATAGGCGGCGTGGCATTCGCGATTGAGTGCCTCCCAATTTTGGCGCGGCATATCGTAAAGCGTTTCGGCAACGACGAGTCCGCAACCGTCGCAGCGAACGTATCGGCAAACGTCGAGATTCGTTAAGCCGAAAGATTTTTCTATGAACGGGCGCATATCGCCGCCGCAAACAAAGCATTTCATGAGCCGAGACCTCCAAAGTTTTTTGCGTCAAGTTTAACAGAATCGCAACAAAAAAAAAGCCCCGACGTTGAGTCGAGGCTTTTGGCAAGCGCAGTGTCTTCAGCGGGAGGCAATCGCATCGCCGATATAACCGCCCTCCGCGCGGTGGATACGCTTATGGCATTCGCTGCAGACGACCATCAGGTTTGCCTTTGAGTTATTGCCTTCGTTGTGGTCGCGGTGATGTATCTGCAAATCGCTTTTAACCTTCAGCCTGCCGCACTTTTGGCACCTGTAGCCGCATTCATGCTTCAAATTGTTCTTGAACTCTTGCGAGAGCTTATACTCCTTGCGCGCGGCGTAAGCCGAAAGACCTTCCGCACCGGAAAACAAATCGCGTCGAACGCTTTTCAAAAACTCGTCGATACTAAAGCTGCTGATGATTTTTTGCCGTTGCTTGTAATTGCCGCCGCGCCACCATTCGTCACCCGCGCCGCAGTATGAGCGGAAATTTTTCCAGTTAATTTCGCGCAAACAATTTTGGCAAATATCCAACTCTCTGTAAACGTCGCTTTCCAAAATCAATCCGGAATAGCGTTCCTCTATGTTCACAAAAAATTTGCCGCTCGTGTTGGTCGTCACGACATATCGGTTTTTAAGGCGTTTTTCATAACTGGCTTGCTCCAATGCCGGACAAAAACACACGTGGAATCTGTTGAGCTTGCCCTGCTCGTAATCTTCCTGCGTAACACGTTGGTCGCGAATATAAACCAGCACGGGGCGTTTTCTGAACAAAAAATATTCGTGCTGCTCGCTGAAAATGATATCTTTGTTCCACAATATTTCGCCGCCCGCTTCAAAGCCGCTCTGTTCAAGCTGAAGTTTAAGCGACACGTCAAGCGGCGGAACTTCCATGCGCAAATCGTACATTGCCTCGGTTATTTCGTCGGAGGTTATGCCAAGCATATTGAGGCTTTTCGCGAAAGGTTTAAGTATGGGGTCGTCAAGTTTCGCCTTCGACAATTTTGTTCAACTCCTGTTCCGCAGTAGTCATTACTCTGAATTCGACGCGCCTGTCGTAGTTGTGGTCGCCGCGCGTCTTGCCGTAAGAGTAGCCGTTCGTGATAATCGTCTGTTGCAGCCAATGTTTTTGCGCTTGAAGTGCGCCGATACCGAAAATGTATTGCAAAACGTTTCGGGCTCTGTCTTGCGAAAGCTTCATGTTGTAAAAGTAAACCGCGTCCAAATTCGGGTCTTCGCCGACTTCAAGCGAGGCATAACCTTCGATTCGGATTTCAGAAATTTTCCCGTCGTATTTGGGCTGGCGCAAGATGGCGACATAGCGCGGGAAGAAGTCGGAAAGAATTTCTTGAAAGCGCGGCTTCAAGTTGCTGCTGTCCACGTCGAATAAGACTTCGGGCTCCTTGAAGGTGATGGCCGTGGTTTTCGGGTCAATTTCTGCGCCCCAATTCCGCATTTCCGCCTCTTTGAATTCGTTGCTCAAGTCCAAGTAAATTTGGCGTTTGACGTCCAAGGCGTCTTCCTTTTGCATTTCCAGCTGAAGCAAGAACGCCAAGCCGATGAACAAGAAAATCATCATTAAGCCCGTCATGAGGTCGCTTATGGGCTCCCAGACGTCGAATCGTTTTTCCAAAACCATTTAGGACGCCCGCCTTTCAAAAATGTCCCTGTCTATGTCGGCGATATGATCTGCCAGCTTACCGTACTCTTCAACCATTTTCTCAGTTATCTTGCCCAAAAGTGCCGCAAGGTGTTCGCCGTGTTCGCCGGCTACTCGCGTGTTTTCATTGAGCAAAGCAGCCATATTGTCTTTAAGGTCGCGCATGGATTTTTCCAATTCGCCTTGGAAGTCAGTATTGAAACCGTCCAGTGCCAAGCTGATTTTCTTCAAAACCTCTTCGGTCTTATCGTTGAACTTCTCTATTTTGTCTATTGCGTCGAGGGCGAAGTTCAAATTGGCGTCTTTCATTTCGGACATGCTCTTATTAAGAGCCGCCAACGTCTCCTTAATAGTCGCAACGGCGTCGGCGAACTTTTCAACCGTAGCTTGCATTTGTCCCGCCACGGTCGTTTGATTTTGTTTGATGACTTTGTCGAATTGGTCAGCGGAATTTTGGACGACTGCCGCCATTTTGTCTTTGTGCGTTTCGAGCGAATTTTCCATAGTAGAAACGACGTCGGCGAATTTGTCAGTCGTAGCTTGCATTTGAGCCGCCACGGTCGTTTGATTTTGTTTTATGACTTTGTCGAGTTGGTCAGCGGATTCTTTGACGACTTCAGCCATTTTGTCTTTGTGCGTTTCAAGCGAATTTTCCATAGGGGCTGTTGGTAAATTGAATTGGCGATTCGGATTCGGTGTTTTAACGGCTTTAAGTTGGTTTATCTAGGGGTTGTTGGTAAATTAAAAGTGAATAACGACAGAAGCAAGTAAAACAAA